>JAQULX010000035.1 GCA_028718465.1 Dehalococcoidales bacterium
CAGTCCCTTCTCTGGAGTCCGGTAATGTAGCTCCATCCATTATGGATTTAATAAGCCGGTCGGCGTTATTTTCTTCAGTCATTTCGCTATATCCTTCAAGCCTTTTTCTTTGAATAATATTTATCTTTCAACAGGGTTCAACTGAAGCTAAAGTTGAACGCTTGACCGTTCAACACCGGTCAATTGAACCCCTGAGTTGAACCCCCTGTTGAACCCTTCTGGTTTTAGTGTTGAATGTACACCTGAGGAAGTCAAATCTTAGCTTTGAAAAAACTAATGACATCAGTAGATTTATCCCAATTAAATAGGAGGAGGCTATCATGAGCCCAGGTCGTTTGTTTACGTTATAATAGCTTAAAAACCTTGGGAGGGGGCTTTATGGATTTTAGATTTATAGGTGCTGATAAAAGAGAGGCTTTATACAATGAGGTCTGGGCTGAGCCTGTGACTACTGTTGCCAAGAGATATGGTATGTCCGATAACGGATTAAGGAAGCATTGTAAGAAGCTGGGAATTCCGCTGCCAGCTGCTGGCTATTGGGCGAGAGTTAAATCTGGACAACAAGTACCCAGGCCAGCTTTACCCAAAGTAACAGGAGAACTCAGAAACCATGTCCGGAATTATTTTATACAGTACAAAGCAGATATTGATAAATTAACAGATGCTGAGCTGGCGGTTGATGAAGAATTTGGCTTACTTACAGACGAGACCAAAAATCATATCAGAGAAATTTGCTCCCAACTTCAAGTAAAAAACCAATTGAGAAGTCCCCACCATCTAATTACAGAGCATAAAGAAGAAACTATTTATAGAAAAAAGCGGGACAAGGCACTAAAGCAGGCTGATTTCAGTACAAACTATTATTGGAAAGTGAAGAGCGAATATCGAGATAATAAGCCTATTTTTCCCATCAAGGTTTCTGATTGTAATATCAACCGAACCTATAGAATCTTGGATGCCATGATAAGTACCCTGGAGGAGATGGAGGGAGAGACTACTGTTAGTTTAGATGCAGGCAAGGATACAGCCTATTTTGACATTCTATATTCGCATTTTTATTTTGAAGTAAAAGAAGACGCGAGAAAAAAACCAATTTCCCAGGATAACGGTGAATCCCAGCCCTGTTTAATGCTATCGATGTCGGTAAAAGGTCGTTTTAATAACTACGAGCAGCTTAAAAAGGAATACAAGGATAAGGATAATGAACCTTTAGAAACCCGAGTGGGAAAGATTATTTATGATATGTTTGTTATTGCCAATAAACAGCGAGTTTTAGAGATACTGAGGAGCCGAGAACAAAAAAGAATTTGGGACGAACAAGAAAGACGACGGCGTTTAGAGCAAATCAAGCAGAAGGAGTTGGAAGAGGTAAGGCAGTTAGAACAAACTGCCTCAGATTGGCATAAAGCAGAGCTAGTAAGAAGATTTGCTAATTCCCTGGAAGGAAAAATAAACGAGGTATCTACTGAAGAAAAAAGAGAAAAGCTTTTAAAGTGGTTGAAGTGGGCTCGCGATAAGGCTGATTGGCTTGATCCTCTTACTGCCAAAGAAGATAAGCTTTTGGGCAGAAACAAACATATATTTGAACTAATCGAACGTACGAATTTTTAGGCAAAACAGTAATCCTTATTGTACCTAAAATGAATTGTATTGACAGGTCAGTTGGGACCTTCTAAATCAATTGGGTTAAAGAAAATGCGAAATTGAAGGAAACCAAACTTATGTCATCATGTTGGAATAATTGTAAACATCTTGAGGATGTCTGCAATTACTCCAGTATCATTTTCTGAACCGAGAACCAGGTCCTCCATTTCATTAAAATATGATTTTACTGTTTCAAGATTCGCCTCGTTGTTTTCATATACATCAACGTTACGAATCTCCCTAATACTGAGCAATTTTTTTGCAAGAATTCTTAGCATACCGAGGTCCAAATTTGGGAAATTCTTTTTAATGTAGTTTTCAAATAAGGCTCTGTACGAGTTGTATTCTTCTTTACAGGACTTTAATTGAGTGATTGATTTGAAAATACTCCCCCATTCGGCATTGGATAAACCTGACGGGAGTCTGGGTCTGCCTCTTGTTTGAATATAACGAAAGGTTTTATCCTGCTGAGCATACCTATCTAAAGAATTCGTGAGAATATCCTGCATGCAATCTCTAACTGACCTATCGAATTCCGAGATCGCACTACTTATTCCAGTGTAAGTGCCCTTGTTTTTTATGCAATATACAAGATGATCAACTACCCTGGCTGGTAATTTAGGGAACACATCTCCTAACTTGGTTTGCAGGTACTGATAAGGTTCCTGTTGAGGGGCAGTAGGAGAGGGAAAAGGGTTCTTAGTCATCTTAGACGAGTCGATTGGATCGTCATTATCCTGAGATGCCAAAAGCGAATCAATATTTGAACGTAACGGTTTTTCTTCTGATTCCACAATATTCGATTGGCTGGAGCTCTCTTTTATCATGGCATCAGCTATACCCACACAAATAGCCCAGTATATATCCGATCTTGGAGTAATGTTATATAGAGATAGTTTCTCGCTACGTTCAAGGTGAATCCACATTGAGGCTGCGTGAGCTCGAATATGATTCCAATTATTATTTTGATTCCACCCTTGTAGGAATGCCCCTACCACGGGAACCAGTTCTTTTATTTCTTTTTCATCATTGGCTAGATTTGATTTCTCGTACCAATCCCTACGACTTATAGTCTTTAACAAGTAATTCTGAATATCGGCTACTGTTTTCTTTGACCCGGATAAGGAGCGAATAAATTGACCAATAATGTAACCTAATTTCCAGGACCAGAAACTGATTGAGTCTTTACCACACATACTAGGGGAGGACATACGGGTTTCATCTTTTTTGATATATGGGAGGAAACTGCCGACTCCAGTTATTAGATCTAGCCAATCTAATACCACCTGATATTTATCTTTTCCTTTTTGGTCTTGGCATTGTCTTATCCATATTTCAGTTGCATTCGAAATACTATCTACCAGTTTTACTTCAGATTCGTTAAGATACAGGGAAACCATCGGTTCCTTCAAGATGCTTAGAGCATATAACAGGTATTCACCAGGATCCTGACACTGGATATTGATTAGCAATGGATAAATAAAATCGTTGGCAACAATCTTAGACTTAAAAATCTCATCAGTTAGAACGTTCCTCATTCTTGGCTGGGTGTAGGGAAATTCTTCATAGTCAATAAATGAGCCTATCGATGAGAGGCTTTTAATAAGTTTCAAGGCCCTTGTACGGAGAAGAATACCTTCTCCATAATTAGCTGGATTTGAAGAAATATTCTCAATAAGTCTATTCCCATAAATTAATTGGATAGTGGCCAGGGCGAGTTGAGCATGAAATAACATTGCTTTTCGATCATAGGGTGTACGGGGTGATGGCGAAGATAAGAATTCATTTGCAGCTTCTAAATGCGGGGTAGTCACTTCAATAAGGTTATATAATGCTAATCGTTCCGATTCAGTATCTCCCCTTAAATAAAGGAATCCAGCATTGAAAGTAATCGCTGGCATTAGAGTCCAGTCTTTTTCTCTTTCTTGATGTTTTGCTAAAAGCTTGTTAATGTCTGAAAGTTCATCTGCTTGATTCCTAATAATTAATTTCAAGCTACGCCCGATTTTTATGACTGTATCTGGTTTTATTTCATACATATAGCAACCTCGCCTAATAACTCAATTTAGGTTATATTTGATACTTGTTATTCCATCCAGCAAAGCCTTTCATTATAGCATACACCCAAAGATTGTCAATTGGCTCAGACTGAATGTCATTACTTATTCAGTACTTTTTAGATGCTCCAAAATGGTAATTCGTTTTAAGGTATTGTCCGCAAGCTAAAGTAAGTGTAGAATGAACATAATCAAAAAGAAGTCTTTTTGACTCATTTTTATCTATAGTAGTGCTTTTGAGACTTCTATTCCAGCTTGTATTAATCTCATTGCTTCAGTGGAGGTCAATCAGAAATGACCTAATATGAATACGCCAAAAAGCCAGGGCAAGATACAATCTAGAGAGTAATAGAGATAAATTGATTTGCACTATTTGCGGATGTGTTTTAAACCAAGCCAAAACAAGTCACATAGTCGAAAAGGCAACGGGAGCTTTTTGGATATTACTACAGAAAAAGGGACAGATTCGTGGATTAACGGAATAGATATATTGAGAAAAGCTATAAATAAACCGACATATTCAAATAATGTTCACTATGGTCTATAGCCTTGGGTTGATAATTCGGGTGCAGGAATAGTCTCTGAACAAACCTTTGTATCTGGAAATTGGATAGATACAAGTTCGTTTTAAGAGTTAGCTTATAACACCCAAAATCGATACAGGGTAAAGACAGAATTTTATGAAAACATATGATTAATATGCAAATTAATCTTGAAATGGTAGTCGAATAAAAGATGAGGCCGATTTCAAAATAGATTTTTTCAAAGGAAAGCCATGGCAAAACTAGACGATTTAAAAGAAGGCGCATCGGTTATAGGAATTGTTGCTGATAGGCCGGTAACTATAATACATGTTAAATGGTTTGGGCAACAAGCAGTAGAGTTAACATTTAAAGATGAACACACTGGGAAAGTAGATAACCGTCTTCTTTACCGTACCGATGAGAATAATCTGACAATTCAAGAGAAAAAATCTGACTGGGCTTATGATGGAGATGGAGAAACATTCCGATTGGTATCAGAGGCGAATCGCATTAATATGGCATACTTATTTGATCCTAGGTTAGCCGTGCATATCTCCCAAGTCGATCCCCTACCTCATCAAATAGCAGCTGTTTATGAAAATATGCTTCCTCGGCAACCCTTGCATTACCTTTTAGCAGATGATCCCGGAGCTGGTAAAACAATTATGGCAGGACTACTAATTAAAGAGCTAATCCTGCGTGGTGATCTTGAACGCTGTCTGATAGTATGTCCGGCCAATCTGGCTGAGCAATGGCAAGATGAGCTTAATGAGAAATTTAAACTTTATTTTGAGATTGTCGGTAAAGAACAAATCGAAGGAAACTTAGCAGTCAATCCGTTTTCTGAGAAGTCACTTGTTATTAGTCGCTTAGACCTCCTTAAACCTAAGAGAGATAGGAACGGAGAACAGGATGAGTCAAGACTTGGTCTACTTAAACAAGTAGATTGGGACTTAATAGTTGTTGATGAGGCACATAAAATGAGTGCCTCATTTGTTGGTGGTGATGTAAAACTTACAGCAAGATATAGACTCGGACAAGTGCTTTGCGATCCGCAATATACTAGGAACGTATTATTCCTGACGGCTACACCACATCATGGCAAGGAGGAGGACTTTCAACTATTCCTGGCATTGCTGGATAAAGATCGTTTTGAGGGACGGTTCAGGACTGGAGTCCATGCAGCTGATATTTCTGATATTATGCGCCGTATGCTCAAGGAAGAGCTTGTTGATTTTGAAGGGCGTCCCCTGTTCCCAGAACGACGGGCTTATACTAGGAATTATAAACTTAGTCCATTAGAAAACCGACTATATAATGAAGTCACTGAATATGTTCGCAAAGAAATGAGCCGAGCTGATATATTGGCTCAAGAAAGTAAAGAAGGTGTTCACCGCCGGACGGTAGTAGGTTTTGCGCTTACAGTTCTACAGCGCCGTTTAGCCTCCTCACCGGAAGCTATCTATCAATCCCTGAAACGTCGACGGGAACGGTTGGAACAAAGAGTAAAAGACGAAAAATTAAAGGGAACAAAAGTTGATATTGATTTGACTGCAGGCCTCAGGACTGCTGAGGATGAAGATATAGATGATTTGCCGGATGAGGAAACAGAGCAGCTTGAAGAGCAGGTTGTTGACCAGGCGTCTAGTGCACGAACAATAGCAGAGCTTGAATCGGAGGTAAAAAGACTTAAAGACCTTGAATCTTTAGCCAAGGAAGTTCGCCAGAGTGAAACAGATTGTAAATGGTTAGAGCTCCAAGACCTTCTTCAGAATCGTACTGAAATGTTTGACGAACAAAGGCATCGGCATAAGCTCATTATTTTTACCGAGCATCGCGATACACTGCGCTACTTGGCAAACAAGGTCCGCAATTTATTAGGCAATCCAGCTGCAGTCATTGAGATTCATGGCGGATTAGGGCGCGTAGAAAGAAGAAGGGCACAGAATACCTTCGTAAATGATCCAGTGGCTGAGATATTGATAGCCACTGATGCTGCAGGAGAAGGAATTAATTTACAGCGTGCACATCTAATGGTGAATTATGACCTTCCATGGAACCCAAATCGAATTGAGCAGCGCTTTGGACGGATACATAGACTCGGCCAACGTGAAGTCTGCCATCTCTGGAATATGGTAGCGTATGAGACTCGCGAAGGTGCTGTCTTCCATAAATTATTTGATAAACTGGAAGTTCAACGCCAAGCTCTTAAGGGAAAGGTATTTGATGTTCTTGGCCAAGTCTTTGAGGAAGTTTCACTTAAGGATCTCTTACTTGAAGCCATCCGCTATGGGGATCAACCAGAAGTTAAGGCTAGGCTAGAACAAAGGATTGATTTCCTCATGAGTCCAGAAAGGTATCGCCAGCTTCTAGAGCAATATGCTCTGGCTAAAGATACTATTGATGCAACTCATTTACAGATAATAAAAGAGGAAATGGAGAGGGCGGCTGCTTTACGATTACAGCCACATTTTGTCGCTTCTTTTTTCATGGATGCCTTTAGTCGGTTAGGAGGTTCTGTACAAGAACGAGAACCGAATCGATATGAAATTCGTAGAATTCCCCGGGAGATAGTGAGGAAAGCCAGGGATATAAAACACTCTTATCCACTAGCCCCCAGATATGATCGAATTGTGTTTGACAAGAGTTTAGTAAATTTAAATGATAAACCTCAAGCTGAATTTGTAGCTATGGGCCATCCATTACTTGATGCCACTATTAAGCTTACGATGGACCGTCACGCGGAGCTTCTTCGCAGAGGGACTATCCTTATAGATGCAAGGGATAAGGGACCGGATGAGATTAGAGCATTGTTTTTTATTCAGCAGGAAATACATGATAACAGCCTAGACCGAGATAAAAAACATAACATTGTATCTCGAAAAATCTACTTCATAGAAGTTGATACAAATGGAAACGTCAGGGATGTCGGAGCAGCTCCCTATCTAGATTACCGGGCACCTACTGCTAATGAGAAGGATCGCATAAATAGATTACCTAGTCGCCAATGGCTTCAAAGCAATCTTGAAGATATTGCAAAATCTTTTGCTGTCGAGAGTCTTATACCTGCTAGTCTACAAGAAACAAAGGATTATCGAGAACACCTAATTCTCAAGACCATGGCAGCGGTGAAAGAACGCTTGACTAAGGAAATACAGTATTGGGATACTCGGGCAGAAGAGCTTAAATCTCAAGAACTTGCTGGGAAACAGCCCAGAATGAATTCGGGCCAAGCGAGAAAGCGAGCGGATGATTTAACAATTCGTTTAGAAAATAGAATGAAGGACTTAGATCTACAGCGCCAACTCCTTCCACAGTCACCAATTATCGTTGGTGGAGCAGTTATAATCCCAGAGAAATTACTTAAACTCGCTAAACCTGGTCCAGATAAACCAGTGGACAAGGAAGCAAGGGATAGAATTGAAGAATTGGCGATGAAAGCAGTGGAGGATGCTGAAAAAAGAGCCGGGCGAATTCCTACTCGAATGCCACCAAATAATCCTGGGTATGATATTGAATCTAAAGATCCTGTTACTGGCCATTTATTTTTTATTGAAGTAAAAGGCAGGGTAGCAGATGCAAATACAATACATATTACCAAAAATGAATGGCTCGTCGCTCTAAATAAGCGGGAGATGTTTATCCTAGCTATTGGAAGGATAAGGAATGATGAAATAGAGGACTTACATTACATCAGTGACCCTATGGCAAGAGCTATAGCTGGAGATCTAACCTTCGGATTGACAGGTATTGATCTTAGTATTAATGATCTTTTAAAGCTTGAAACAAAGCTAATGGAGAATTAAAATGTCGCCTGAATTAATCCCACAACGCATTCAACCTAAAGTACATGAATTAAGCATGATTAAACAAGTACTAGAGAGTAGAAGCCATTCTCTAGAAATTATCCGAGAAGCTCTATCAAACATGTGTGCTCCAGAAGTCGGCGCACAAGAAGTGAAAATTCAGTTCTTTTTACACCCAGATTATGGAGGGACATTTATCTTTAGAGATGACGGTTGTGGAATGGATTATTCTGACGATGTTTCTGACCCAGGGCGTTTAAATAGGTTTTTAAATCTGGGATATTCTGGGGCAGCTGGAATAAGCGTTGATAAGTACGGTTGGAAGGGACTTGGCTCCAAATTGATGCTAAACTGCAAACGGCTTGAAATAATAACCTGGAATGGTTTACCCAATAGCCCCGTCTATAAGGTTGAAATAGAGAATCCCCGTTCAAAATTATTGCAGGATATCCCCGAATGGCCACAATATTATCTTACAAAACGTGATTTAATTGAACACACAGACAAAAAAGGTACCACAATTACAATGTACGGAGTTGAGGGCGGTAATGTATCATACCAGTTCGAAGACTTAAAACGCTATCTCTACTGGAACACAATTGTAGGTATAACCAAGAATGAACCTGGAATGCCTGAAGTTTTTTTAAAAGTGAATTTACATGAGGAAAAATTGCCTATCGGCTACAGATGGATTCGTCAGCGTGATCCAGGTGGCCCTTCTAGCTGGCGGACAGTCTTAACTGAACAATCAATTACTGCAACAGACAGAGCATCAACGGGTGAAGAGGTCACCGTTGTGCTTAAAGGTGGTTTCACCCTGGATACAGCAGATGCATTTGCTCCAGGAGAAGGACTTAGTCCGGCTCGTGGAAATGTCGGTTTACGTCTTTCGGTTTTAGGGATACCCTATTTCCGTTTGACCTTCTACCGTTTAAAAGGTGAACGTTTTCAGATGTATGAGAGCCTATGTAGCTTTGTTGTGGAATGCGATCAGTTAAATACAAAACTCAATATAGACAGAAGTGGTTATAATCGTGATGATCCCATAGCTAAAGCCTTTGAAAAAGCTGTAACCAAGGCTTTTGATCATCTCGCAATGAGCGAGAGTTATAAAACTTATAATGAGAAACGACATCATGAAGACGAGGTGACCAAAGGTAAGTTCCTGAATGACAGAAAGAAGGCGTTGGGTAAACCGGATCAAAATTATGTCTGTATTAATAACTCATCTCCGAATCAAATTCGGATATTACACAGAGTACCTGAGAATGAGCAGGATACATTAGCCCTTTTTTGGAAGCTGGAAGGAGCTCATATATTACCATTTGCCCATTTTGTATCTTTGGAGCACACAGCTAAAAGTGGAATAGATATAATTGCAGATTACCAAATTGAGGATGATGGACAATTACATATTGCTGAAGCCATTGAATTCGAATATATCTATGAAAACTTCCTGGCTCATGCTCATAGTGCAAAGCAAACCTCTTTGGTAATATGCTGGAAAATCCGCAATCCGGCAAATCTTCAGGTTATTAAACCCTGGATTTCGCGTGCTCAAATAGGTGATCATGTCATTAATGTTGTTGAGCTACAGAAGCTTGATTGTATATCGATTAACCCAGGAGCAGAGCTTAGGTGATCCTGCCAATTATATTTGAGGAATAACATTTAGGGAGAGAACTCATGACAGTTACTGCGGAGTCGGCTATCCGAAGTAAGATTTTTCAAGGACAAATCCTGCAGACTCCGGATCTGCTTAAGTCAGCTCCTTTTGAGGTCGGCGTTATAGATTCCGTTGGAATCGTTCTTTTATTCGGTCTTAAACGGACTGAAACACTGATCCCTTGGAGATGTCTAGAAGGTATACCTTCGTTTCTAAGGGGAAAAGATTGGGTTGAGATTGGAACAATTTTTGATGTAAAAGCTAAATCAGATACCCTAGATAGCTATATGAAGCAATGGATCAACCGTGGTACAGCTGGATGGGTTGCTGTTGTGCTTGAGAAAGCTGGCATTGTTGAAATTGATCGGAAGCGTCCATTAAAATTGAGATTAATTGAATGGTAAACGGAGGTTTAAATGGCTTATAGAAAAAAGTTGATTGAAATAGCAATCCCATTAGACGTAATTAATTTAGCTTCCGCTCGGGAGAAATCTATTCGTCGAGGTCACCCCTCGACTATGCATCTTTGGTGGGCAAGGCGGCCTCTAGCTGCGTGCAGAGCGGTTATTTTTTGTTCAATTGTGGATGACCCTGATCAGCCGAATGTCCCAGAAGAATTACTCAGAGCAATTGATTCCTTACCTAGCCCGATTACTGGTTCAGCTAATGCAGGAGGTAGTATTAGGCGTGCGAAGCTATTCAACCTTATTGAGGAATTGGTTAAGTGGGAGAACATTAATAATGAAGTTTTATTGGGGAAAGTGCATAGCATTATTCGTGCCGCCACTGAGAATAATCCGCCTCCTGTAATAGATCCTTTCTGCGGTGGTGGTTCCATCCCTATTGAAGCCCAGCGCCTTGGCCTTTTAACTTATCCTTCTGATCTTAATCCTGTGGCTGTCTTAATTACCAAAGCCATGGTTGAAATTCCACCAAAGTTCCGAGGCAAAGAGCCAATTAACCCTGATATCAAACGTGGTATAGGAGGAACTGCTTCTTGGAAAGGTGTTTCTGGTTTAGCTAATGATGTCCTTTATTATGGTAAATGGTTAAGGGACCGTGCGTGGGAACGCATAGGGCAATTGTATCCAAAAGGACCTAACGGCGATACTATTATCGCATGGCTCTGGGCTCGCACAGTAAAATGCCCGAATCCAGTTTGTGGAGCTCACTTACCTTTAGTGCATTCTTTTGAGCTTTGTAGTGGAAAAGGCAGAGAGGTTTGGATAAACCCAATCGTGGACGAAAACACAAAAACTATTAAATATACGATACGTACAGGGAATGGGAATCCACCGACAGGAACTGTTAATAGGCTAGGTGCAAAATGTATTGTATGTGGAACTGCCGTTCCTTTTTCTCATATTCGTTCTGAAGGCCGCGCTGGTCGAATAGGCCAGCAACTTATGAGCTTTGTGACTGAATCAAATGGGAAGAAGACCTACCACCCAGGAACTCAAGATCAGGCAAATATTGCCGAAAGGGCGAAACCTGAATGGGAACCCGATACACAGCTACCAGATCAAGCTCTTGGCTTACGTGTTCAACTCTACGGTTTAACATCACATGCTTCCCTTTTTACTAAACGTCAGCTAGCGGCATTATCAACGTTTTCAAGTTTGATTGAGGAAACCCGCACAATAATAGCTAAAACTTATCCCGAGCAGCAAGAATATGCTAATGCAATAGCTACCTATTTAGCGCTTGTCTTAGGCAGATATGCCGACTATGGTTCAGCTCTAACGTATTGGGATGATAGAAGTCCATCAATACAAAAAACATTTGGTCTTCCTACTATGCAAATGCGTTGGGCAATACCTGAAATAAACCCCTTTGGAACGTGGTCCGGGAATTGGCTTGACCTTTTAGATGGGGTTATCAGTAATCTAGAGCATCTACCAGCAGGAAATATCCAAGCAAAAGTAAGACAGCTAGATGCCGTAACAGGATTACCAGACGGAGTCCGAGGGATGTTTTGTACCGACCCTCCTTATTATGACAATATTGGGTATGCGGTATTGTCAGATTTCTTTTATATTTGGCTGCGGCATACTTTAAATGGAGTATATCCAGATTTATTCTCAACAGTTTTAACTCCAAAAGAACAAGAGCTTATAGCTGAGCCTGCTAGACACAAAAATAAAGATTTGGCATCTAGCTTCTTTGAAAATAATCTTCGAGAATTCTTTACTCATGCGGGTACTAAAAGCCTTCCGGATTTTCCTATGTCAGTGTTCTATGCATTTAAACAACAAGAAATTTCGGAAGCTGGAGAATATTGGTCAACAGGTTGGGAGGTATTTTTAAAAGGATTATTAGATTCAGGGTTCTGTATTACAGGAACTTGGCCCCTCCGTACCGAGCAGACTGGGGGGTTAAGGTTAATAGATAGAAATGCATTAGCTTCATCAATCGTGGTCGTTTGCCGTCCACGTTCTGAAAATGCTCCTATTGCAACACGCAGAGAGTTTCTTTCAGCCTTACGACAAGAATTACCCAAGGAGCTTAATATTCTTATGAGTGGAAGCGTAGCACCAGTTGATTTGGCTCAAGCGACTATCGGTCCTGGTATAGCAATATTTTCGCGCTATAGCAAGGTGCTAGAAGCTGATGGATCGGCAATGACAGTTCATACTGCTCTCCAAGAGATCAATTACTTTATTGAGGACTATATGGCACAACAAGAGGGTGATCTTGATACTGAGAGCCAATTTTGTGTTGCTTGGTTTCAACAACATGGCAATAGAAATGGATTATTCGGTGAGGCTGATGTATTAGCTAGGGCTAAAAATATAAGCGTTGAGGGATTGGCTAGGCTAGGCCTTATAGAAGCTTCACAAGGTTCAGTCCGACTGAAGCTACGAGAAGACTATGGGGGTGAGTGGGATCCAGCAGAACAACCGCGGCTTACTGCATGGGAAGCCTGTCAAAGACTGGTATGGACACTTAATGCTCTTGGAGAAACAGAAGCTGGTATTTTAGCCAGACGGCTTGGCGGAATGGCGGAACAAGCCAAAGAACTTGCATATCGTCTCTTTACCATTGCTGAGCACAAAGGGTGGGCAGAAGAAGCGGGTGGCTATAATGCTTTGGTATCCTCATGGCTAGAAATCCAGAAAGTTGCTGCAGCTTCCAGTCAAGAAACACAGGGGAGGATGACTTAAATGAATAATGAATTGAAACCTTGGCGAGAAATAATTTCTCCGCATCCGGATGTTGCTTCTGGAAGATATACGCAGGCTGAATTTGCTGCTGACTTGGCTGCAGTAATTAATGATAAAGCCGATGCTGAATATCAGGATCCATTCGAATTTTTCCGTAGAACTCACCTTACAGGAGGGATAAGATCACTCTTAAAATCTTCCTTAGAACGCCTCGCTGGCCAGAGTGGTGAACCGGTAATCCAACTTAAGACAGCTTTTGGTGGTGGAAAGACACATAGTATGTTGGCACTTTACCATATCTTATCTGGCAATAACAAACTATTAAGATTGCAATCTATCAAAGAAGTCTTAAGTAATGCTGGATTAACCGATATGCCAAATGCGAAAAGAGCAGTTCTGGTCGGGACATATCTAGATCCTACCAAAGGTCGCCCTAAGCCGGAGTTGGGAGGAGGAGAGGTTAGGACTTTATGGGGAGAGATGGCTTTTCAACTTGCCGGAGCTAAGGGGTTTC
>JAQULX010000036.1:0-4452 GCA_028718465.1 Dehalococcoidales bacterium
TTAAACGTTTTAATAGTGTCAAGATCCAGCTTCCCTTCAATTAATTGATATCTCGCTAATAGCATCGTATTGAAAAACATCAGATAGGTCATCCACTTTCCTTTGTTAATACCATGCTCAGTAGCCTAACTATTTTCCAAAACGACATTAAGCACTTCCCATTTTGGATACCATCTGACTTTTTTCCCTTTTTGATCAAATTCCACATACATTAAACCAAGGTCATCCCACGATATATCTTTAAACTTCAATGCCACATCAACGCCTCAATCAAGCACATCCGGGAAGGGAAAGGAAGGAGAGAGCCAACCAACCCCTCCCGGATGGAATTTTACTTATACCGTTATGTTGTTTGCACTCAGTTTATCTTTCAGTATCTTGGTCATATCCTCGCGCTGGTTTTTTGCCAGCAACTTAAAATTGTCTCCCAGGAGGTCATGATTGAGTTTTTCCACCGGTATATGGTATCTGCTCGTCAACAATTGAATTACAGATTCGTTCGACACCTTCAGCTTTACTATTGCTAACAGCAACCAGGTATCTGAACCTTCTGCTGGTTTGCCGGAGTCCTCAGCCGCCTTTTTAATCGGTTCTGCCGCCGGTCTTCCCAGACTCCAGTGGATAATAACCTGACATTGAGGACAGGTACTATCCTTATCATCCTGGGTAGATATCGGACCGGCGCAAACCGGGCATTTACCCGAATAGGTAACCGGTTTTTTAGCCTGAACGGGTTCGCCGGCATCATCTCCCTCGTTTGATTGGAAAAAATCGGCATCCGTTAGCGGGGGGGTATCATCGGCCTCATCTTTCACGACGGGTTTACGTTGCCTGGCGGCTTTTTTGGGGGATTCAGCCGGGGGAACTGCGGCTGCAAGGGGTGTTCCGGTATTCTGGATAGGAGGAGCGGCGGTATCCTGAACCTGAGCTTCAGATTGCAGGTGCTGCTGATCCAAATCCGGATATCCGTCAAAGGGCGGCTCATCATCAATCGGGGCAGGCAGAAGTAATTCGGTCACTGGTTGAGAGGCTAATTGCATGAGCTCCTTCATGGTCCCGTTGGTCCGCAAATTAAGAACGTAGATTTTTTTCTTCTTGCCGTCTTTAGTCACCGTATCCGCTGGCTCGAGCGTTAAAAGCAACGGGATAAAGGAAATCCGCTTATAGACTGCCCGGATCATGGCAGCGGCGTTATTGATATTACGGATCGAATTGACAGATGAGGTATCGATCTGCCAGACTCCCAGGCCAGGTATATCCGGCATGATAAACTGAAGGTTCATAACTTCCTTGCAATCTCCGGAGATGTAATCCGGACATTGTCTTCCGGAGCAGGTGAAATCTCTTTTCCAGACGATATCTTTAGTGCCCCGCCCGGCCTTGTCTCCTGTGGCCGTATCGATCATCCTTGACGCGGTAACCCCATCTCCCCGGCATGTGCAGCCCCGATAAGATGAATAACACTTATAGTATTGACTGCACCAGACCTCATCGTCTTCGACCGGTATCATAATAGGTATTTGGGTTAATTTTTCTTCCGGGAAAAACGGCTTCAGATTCTCCGGCAGAACAAAATAATCTACCGCTTTAGCGTGTTCGCCGTCATCTTTGGCGTTGGGAACTTTGATTCCCAACCGGATCTTCCCAATTCTAGGGAGACGCCGGTGTTCAGAAAGACCTGCTATAGGGCTCATTAAGGTTTACCTCCATTTTTGCGTCTTTGTTCCAGTATTTGATGGTCACGCTCTACTTCTGCCGCCAGCATCAGGATGGCCTGATCAGGGGGCACGGCATTGGAAAATTCACGCTCTATTGCAATATGCTCACTTTGATAATTACCCAGGTTAAAGGTAAATCCGTAACGTTTTGTATACGACATAGCTTACCTCCCTGCGTCCCTTGAATCCGCCATAGCATCCAGGTAGCTGCCGCTATTACGTTCTCTTGCAATAACATCGAGAATATCTGGTTGAATCGGGAGGCCCTGGATGTTAAAATACTTCAAGATTTTTTCCCTGAACAGGGCATTATTATCTCCGCATTCTAAATCAATTCTTTGGACGGTCCTCTGGATTTGCTTGCCTTTCTCAAGGATCATGGCCTGACGTATTGTAGTTTCACTCATGGCTTCAGTGTTTATCTCCTTCTTTAGGGCAGGTCCGATGCACCAGCACCGACCTGCCGTTCATGATGATACTCTTGACATTGTTATTCAGGTAATCCTCAGCCTTGAGAGCACATTTACACAGATAGCAAAGTGGAGGCAAAAGGCTCTCCTCGCGTTGGAGCGAACCACTGTAGGAGGGCCGCTCCGCGGACTTATTGTATTTCGGGATCGGATGTAAATGCGGATGCCTGGCAGCCACTGGCGGCCTCCTTACGATTACTGGGTTAATGGACCTCCCTGTTCCGGGTTTATTATCCCTGTCTGTATATCTCCTGCGGCTACTGCCAGAGCGTCCTCTTTCTTACGGCGAGTTCGTCTGGTTTTCGTAGCTGTTTCCACACCGGTATCTGCTGCCCCGGCCTCTTTCTGTGCCCGGTACTCATCTCCAGCGCTGGGAATAGCAGCAAAAGCGGCATCGGCTTCCTGGGCGGCTTTGCCGGGCGCTTTCAAAATCTCTATCATGATATCCCTGGCGTCGCAGCGAGGATATTTCTCCAGATCTACCAGCATTGACTCCGGCGAATCATAAAAGATGTTGAACTGGGCGAAAAGCATTAAGAGTCCCTTTTTCAGGTCGCCGTCAACGCATTCCACTTTTTGCCCCATGAGAAAATACTTTGCGGGAACTGCCTTGCCCTCCGCCGGCGCCATGTCGAAAGTGGAGAGTTCCAGAAAACATTTAGGATCGATAAACTCATCCTTGTTGTGATTGCCGTTATGGTTGTGATTGTCTCCGGCAGCGGTGGCCTGGGCATCAGCGGCAGCCGCCTCCAACTCATTGATGATATCGGCTCCTTCCTCTTCAGTCTGTTCCTCTTCCTGCTTAATATGTTGATTTACCTGTTTACGAAGCTCGCTATCCAGAGGGAGTTGCTGAGATGAATCTTTCTTCTCCTCGAGAGAAGAAATTACCAGGTCTAAGAGTAGTTGCCGGCTACCTATTTTCAGGTAGAGAGGGGCTCCTTTAGATTGCCAGTAGAGCGCTCGGGTAAGGTCCCGGATGCTACTGGTCACATTGAAACCCAGCTTAATCGTCTGCTTGACTTCCTCGTTTCCCGTGGTTATAGTACAGGTCATTTTGTCTACCGCAAGCTCAATTTCACCTTGCAAATAAGTACCTCCTTCTTTTTATTTGGGATATATACTAATGGTAGCTACTAAAAGGGAGGCTCATCCGATTCCTCTCCCTCATAATCCTGGTGTCCGCGTCCGCTGGAGATTTGAGGTACCCAGGGATGAATTAAGTTCGGCTGGAAATCCCTGGCCGCAGCTCTGGCGACCTCTTCTGTGGTTGGAGTTAGACTGTAGATGGCAGCCGGCCCGATCAGGCGGGTGGTAAACTTATCCTTATCGTCAGCGTCCGGAATATCCAGCTGCAGCAGGGCATGGCCTCCCAGGATATGAGACTCACTGACTCTGCCAGCCAACTTGGTATAACCGAAAAGTTCAATTATGGCAAAAGTAGCAAATATTTCTTCGCTCATTTAATTGACATGCCTCCATGTTTTATTGCGTGTAATTCCAGATATTACTGTATGGTTAACTCCATAGCGACGTCCTAATTCGCGTGTAGTGTGACCTTCTTGATGAAGTGTTCTTATCTCTGCAACTTTAGTCTCATTTAGCTTAGCTGTTTTAACATCCACTCCACACACACGTTTATGGCCCAACTCCCGATAGGCGTGTAGATTGTTCTCGGAATGTGTGACCCACTCTAGATTAGTATTCCGGTTATCTTCCTTAATTCCATTCTTGTGATTGGTTTCAAGATCATCTTCTGGAGGAGGTCCTTGAAAAGCAGTTATTACCAGTACATGAACCAGCCGCGGGTAATATTTGTTATTCTTCCAAAGTTGAACTAATAAGTATCCGCCGTTTAGCTTTTGTGGCTTTTTTACTCTGCCTACCTGTGCTCCTCGACATTGTTTTATCCGGCGGATTCTCCCAAAATTACTCACCTCATATAGAGCTTCGAATCCCACAACTGGTAACCATATTTCAAGTTCTTCCATCAAGAACCTCCTACTGGACAGTTAATAAAAGATGGTCTAACATTGAAGCATCCTCACTTTGAGGGCAATACATGACAGGTTTATCTCCGGTAGGACTCTCGTCGGGCAACGAGAGTCCTCGCATTTTTACCCTGTCTCCAGGGAACTATTGATAACCGGCCCCATAAACAGTGGGATGGTCGGCCTTTTCGCGCTAGCCAGTCTTACCTCCTTACAATCAAATATTTTTGCTTCCGGGGCCGATTGAAGCTCTAATAAAGTTTCCCGTCTAGA
>JAQULX010000036.1:4462-13085 GCA_028718465.1 Dehalococcoidales bacterium
CGCCCTTCTTGCCGCCCTCCCGCCCTATCCGGACGAAAAATGAATGGTCATGGTTAAGTGAAGTCTGTAAACCGCCGAGCCTGCCGCAGTCAGCCTTATTCATGGTTCTTTTGCCAACCTCCGGCTTTGATCCATTCGATTAACTCATCCTCCACCTTGGGGAAAGAGCGCAGGGCGCCTTTGTAGATCGCCGGGCAGGCGATTTTATCGCCTTTGATACCGGTGATGATGGTCTCCTGGTACTGGGGGAAATTGTTGAGGATATCCCTCAACATATCGACGGCAGGCAACTGTTCGGGATGATACAGGCAAAGCTTATACCAGGTATGGGACATGCCGGGGAAATAGTGGGCAATCATCTGCGGGCAGCTAAGACGTTTGTTATTTTGAAATTCTACAATTTTTTGAAGCCAGCTTGGCAAAGGTTTTAGTATTTTTAATTTACCCCGTCTTCTTGTGGTTTTATGTATGTATGTTGGTTTTTTACTACATTCTTTAAGCGTATCCAGAACGCCATCAAAGTAACTACCGGCGACAGTAGTAATGAAAGCTGTATCGATCTCTTCCTCATCTTTGAATGACCGTTCCAGGTATTGCTTGGTCCGCTCCATCGCTATTTTTTCGTTCTTGTTATCCTCGCATCCAACTTCTTCGCATACTGTAACAATTTCTTCCCGGGTCATGTTGTTTTTACCTCCTTTATCTTTCGCTATAATTACCTTAATTTATGAGAAGGGGGTGACGCTCGTTGCCTGAAATATTGGTTTTAATACTCTTGACGACGATATCTGAATGTATAGCTCGAAATAATATTCGCTTATCCAATCATTGAACCTCCAAAGAGTTCTATCTTGAAAATACCCACTAGCTCGGTAAACGTTTCAGTGTCCAATTTCTAATCTGCCAATGTCTCAAGATGGGCGAGAAGGTATTTACCGAAAGCTATCCGTGCATCATGCCGTTCTTTTTTTAATTTCTCTATCTCTTCCCGGACTATCTGCCGGATACGTTCCTCCTGGAGAACTGCCGGAGCAACTGCTTTGCCGTTTCTAAACATCAACAAGGAATTTATCAGACTATCCACCAGATTGTAGATGTCGGCGGCTTCAGGTAGTATCGGATCTCCATTTTCGTTGGTCTCGATCGGGGTGTAATCAGCAACCTCCCAACCTTGATAGCCCGGATATTTAATAGCTATCAAGCGCCCGGCTTTATATAGCATGGCCCAGGACTGCCAGCCGGTATATAGTTCAATGTTTCTCTCTTCGATGAATTTCAATGGAATTGCATTGTTCTTGCCTTTTTCAATGCCTTCCTCTTTTAAGTAAGCCAGGAGGTCGTTAGCTATTGTTACCTTCTGCTTTTGTAGCATCTTCTGTTTTTCAGTTCTGGCCATATCAGAATCTCTCCCAGGTTGTCTACACCTTTTGGATTAATCAGCAGGAGTCAACATACTTAGCCAAAAAGGCGATCCCACTTAATAGCTCTAAGCATTTCCCGCAATGAATAAGGTACAAATTAAAGGAGGTTTAAAACTCCTTTTTATTCACTTTAGATAAATCAGTTTGTTTTAGATTGAACTTTGGCTACTTTTTTCTTTCTTGCGATAATGTCTTTACCAATTTCCTCAAGCGCTAATTGAATCTGTATATGCAGTTCCGGGAATGCTATCCAGGCCATACTGACAAAGTCGAGGCTGATATTCCTCTTACCTGTTTTATAAGCCGCCCAAGTCTGACGGGCAATACTGCCAAGATACTTATTGGTGAATTCCTCGTCTGATATCTTCCCTTGTATCTCCTCCAATTTTCTTGTGAGAGACGCTACAGCTTGTAACATTTCAACCCCCTATGGTATCCTTTAGCAAAGGTAGCTGGTATGTATAGTAGCATTTATCCCCCTATTTGTCAATAGCCAATGTTAAGTGGATTTACATTTACTAAGTAAAATTAGGAGTGCTACAATGATTCACACGATGGGAGTTAAAGAACTAGGACAAATTATCAAAGCTGAAAGACAGCGCCAAAATCTTAAATTAGTCGAACTCCAAGATTTATCCGGGGTTAGCCGGCAGACTATTTCATCTATGGAAAAAGGCAAGAGGGGCCAAGAAGCGGGAGCAGATACGATAATACGAATAGCCAATGCTTTGAAGATATCGCCGACGCCTATGCTGGAAGCTCTTGGGGCAGAATATACAGAAATATCTTACAAAAATAAGTTGCCCATACCTGATAAATATCCAATCTACAAAGACTTTCCATTCCATGCTGGCTTACCCGTACGTCCTGTAGATTACTATTATCGAACTTTTCCGGGAAAAGCCACAAAAAACATTGAAGGCTATATTGTTCACGGAACTTGTCTGGAGCCTGATATAAAAGAAAGTGATGTAATTATCGTTGATCGTGATGGTGCCATTGATAATGGCGATATCGTGGCGTGCCGAATGGAAACCGGATTATGCCTTGGTAGGTTACGCAAGATATCTGATGAACTGTATTTAGAGACAAACGAAGGACGGGTGCCGCTAAAAGATTGTATTGTGGCAGCTCCAGTAATTGAAATAAACAGGCGGATTAAAAACAAGTAAGAAACATTTAAGATGCGTTGAATGAAGAAAGAACCCATAAACGAACATAAGCTCAGCAAAAATGCACGGCGTAAAAGCCTCCGCTATGGCAAGAGGCCTGTCGCTATACAGCCTTATATTATTAGCGATAACCACCAAAAACCCAACGCAAATGGTTCTCAACTTCTGAATTTTATCTTATCCACGCTCAAACCGAATAATCCTAAGATAGAAGAAGATCATAGTCTTGACGAATTGGAATATGAAAAGAGGCAATATCCATTGTACCCTGGAGGTTTTGAATCCGGCAAACACCGATAGTAACGAAGCATTCTAGTGAAACCACTGTCAGCAGAAGAATTGAGAAATTTAACCAGCGCTTTGAAAACCTCTCCCTTACCAGGAAAGAGGGGCCTTAAGTCTCTTAAAGATTTTATCAGGGAAAACAAGATAAGAGTACCGAGGAAAAATATTCGTTAGAGCCGGAGAAATGCTGTGCAAATTGGACTAAACAAGAAGGAGTTATACACACTATCGTTGTTTGCCGCTTCCGAGGAGGATACAAAGAAGATCCTTTTCGGTGATACAGCTAAAAGGGTTATTGGTACTGAAGAATTGTATTATAAAGTGATTCCAAGGTTGATAGATAAGAATATTGAACTAATCGTAGCTAATAATCAGCGAATAGCCGAGCAATTAGAGGGTAGAATCAAATGACATTTGGCAGTAGAATAAAGCAACTGCGGAAGCAAAAAAGAATGTCTCAGTATGACCTGGAGGATGCTTCCGGGGTAAAGCGAACCACTATTAACTATTACGAGTCTAGCGGCCCCAAAACAAAGCCGGATAAAGAGAACTTGTTTCTAATTGCCCAAGCATTAGGAATTGACCCAAACGAGTTATACGCTCTTGCTGGCTATTCTCATGAAAAGGTTATCACGATCTCCCCCGATATGCTTGCTACTAAAGTTGGCCGGGTTCTAGATAATATGGTCCCGGTTTATGCGGATCTTAAAGAAACCGAGATTGTTGATTATATTTGCCTTTCTTTTGATGCCCCTATCCCCAGGAGTTGGAAAGCTTACCGGAATCCATCTTCTAACCAGACTATAATCGTGGATAGCTCGGTTAGAGACTACAAATTAAACGCTCTCGTTATTAGCGGCGATAATGCAGGCTTCACTATCCAATATGCCAAAGACTGCATCCCCGCTGTTCCTGGAATAGTAGTAGCTGCGATCAATAAATATATATAAAGGAGGAAAGATTGGATAGCGTTGCTAACCATTTGGTAAGCGTAACTTTTAATCAGGTGGTCCTGGGTTCGAGTCCCAGACGGCTCACTTCGAAGCTAATTCGCGCTAACCAGTCAAAAAAATATGGTCCTAGACAACTTGATTCGCCCAAACGGTCAGGCGCGGTTAGGCTCAACCACAGACCACTTGATTCAATCCGGTACGCTCAGATATGTGTTGAAATGCTTGTTGCGTGATGGCAGGTTGAATAATCTATCTGAGTCGACCATCGAAGACTATAAGGAATTCATTGGGTACTTCATTGACTACTGCGACTTGCAATGTGTTCGATCCCCCAAGCAACTCACTAACGATCTGGTCAAGAATTATCTGGAGTATCGGAAAACCAAGCCCAAACGACAGGATAAAACCAAATTCATTAAGCCTATCTCAGTATCTAACCATTATCGCTACGTTCATCGTTTTTGCACCTATATGGTAGAAGAGAAAATCCTTAAGCACTCTCCCATGGAGGGAATGAAGCCTCCGCGTGTTCCCCGCTATATGATCAAACCCCTGAGAGATCATCACATTCAGGCAATATTATCCCTCCTGGACGATAAAAAGTACCTGGGGTCCCGCAATCGCGCCATTATTTTAGTACTACTTGATACAGGGTTGAGGCGGTCTGAACTGCTTAATATGAAGGTTTTGGATATTTACAATAACGAGCTAAGCGAAATGAGGAGTATTTTTAATGTAATGGGTAAAGGCGCCAAGGAACGAACGGTAGCTATTTCCCGTCTCACGCAGAAGGCCATCAACCAGTACATGAAGCTGAGGAATTCAAACCTATCTCAGCTTTGGTTGACCGAAGAGCGCAAACCCCTGCAGCATGACGGTATTTATATGGCTTTGAGACGGTTGGGGAAAGCTGCCGGCATTACTGATGTACAATTCAATCCTCACGCTTACCGGCATACCTGTGGTACTGAAATGCTGAGGAATGGGGCTAATGTTTTCCAGGTGCAGGACCTGTTAGGGCACAGCACGCAGGCGATGACCAAGCGTTATACTGCTACCCTGAACAGTGAGGATGCTGCCCAGGCTCATGTTAAATTCAGCCCGGTAGCACATTTGAAAAAAATATAGCATATGTCATAATCAACTATATCCGGAGCAGAAGACACCAGACTGTAAAATTAGCTTGAGCCGAATACTATTTCATATGATTTTCAGATTCAGGCGGTTGGCTCATTTCGTAAGCCAAGTTGTTTTTTCCAGGAAGAGTTTTTTCTTTATCGACCAGACCTGCCAAAATGGTGATATTTGCGATTTTTTGCTCTATGAATGTCTCAACTTTCTTACGGTTATAAAAACACTCGGCAGTGCAATATGAGTTTATATTATGACGATACTGATGATCCTGAATGCTTCTCAGGAATGACCGGCCACAGGTAGCACACATCAATTCAATCTGCTGATGCCGGGCAGCTCCCCGTCTTTTTCTGGGATATTTTTTGTGGGGATGAGCTGCTCTCCACTTTCTCAGATATTCCGTACGGTCAACTTTGCGACGCCTCTTGCGTTCTGCATCACCAGCTTTTCGACATTCCGGAGACGTGCAGTATTCACCCTTGCCAATCAGTGCTCCACAGATTTTACATCGATGTACTTTAGTTAAACCACGTACATGCATACCTACCGCATGGCCGGAGATTCCCAGGGAACGGCCGATTGATTCATAAGATTTTCCGGCGGCCACGGCTTCCCGGATAAACTCCGCCATCTTAGAGTTGATTTTTTTCATTCGTCCTTCTCCTGGTAGTAAGCACAACCGGTTTTTCTTTTGCGCCGGTCTTAAGCAGGAGACCGGCAGAGCGTTGATTCAGGTTAGTCCATTAATTTGTAGATATTAACCGTAGTAAAGGGGCACCCTCTAATCCAGACGGCCTCTTGCGGAGAGAAGTACGCTGGTGTGCTCAGTGCAGAAGGCGTACTGGTTATCCAGACCACCTCGCCGGTATAGCCCTCCGGTAGCGTCTCCACTATTGTCAGGGCCTCCAGAGACGGGTTAGCTCTATCTTCTATCTCAGCTTCGTTTTTAGTGTCTATAAACCAGCCTTCTCCCAATTCATGGAGAACTCGCTCTTCAAGATAGAGTTTTTTACAGGGATAATTCCCCTTCTGGCAGAGTTTCAGCCGTTCACTCCCGTATTGGGCAATCCAGTCCGCCTGATCTTGCTTCTGGCGCTCCTTCCGGGAAAGTTCCTCTTGTCGTTCTTGCTCTTCACGCGCTCTATTTGCCTTTAATTCAGCAATTGAATTCTCGAACTCCTCCTGTTTCTGAGCTTTAAACGCAGGAAACTCGGCCTTGATTTTTTCCTCGGCCTGCTCTCTTGTGGTAGTAACTTGTGCCTGGAGCGTATTTATATCCGCCTCGACTTTCTCCAGGAAAGCGATAACATCGGATTCTGCGAGGGTGTTCGAAAACGTGACTTTTTCGCTTGACCACCGAGGATAGACGGCAACAAACTGGTATTTTTCAGTCTGATTGCCCATGATTTTATGCCCAACAAGAGGGTCGTAGAAATATACCCCCTCTCCATGAACCTCTTGTTCCTGGAGATTTGGCCTCTGTTTTAGATCCAGTCGGACGTAGCCGGTGGTATCGACCTCTGCCCACTTGAGTAATTTCTCGGACAGGGGGATCGTGAGAGACTGCTCCTGTTTCCCGTCCCCACCTGCCAGAAGGTTCTTCTTGCGGCCATCTTCGTTGAGGTAATAGACTACAGTTATGTTGTTTGCCACTTTGATACCTCCTTGAAGTATCATACCGGGACTCTGCTGTGGCGTTTCGCTCACTCTGCGTGCGCAGTTCTCCCCTCGGGAGAATACCCGGTTAGCACAATTTTGTAGGTTTTAAGATATATTACACCATAGATAGTTTTCTGTCTATAAGCATCACCTCCTTTTATGAATAATCAGAATTCGAACATGGCTGGTTGCAGGTCTAACTGCTGCAGTTTCTCTCCTTCCTTCCGGTCCTTTCTTTCCTGCCTATCGTATACTTTCCGGATCTGGCAGCGTTGCTGATAAAGCCAGCGTTTGAAGGGTAGCAGATGATAGTTCATCTCGTAGTCGCTGAGCTTATCAACTCTCAGGTCCTCGGGTACCTCCCGGTTCAAACTCTCCCAGGTTTTGGTGAAGCAGTACCCGTAAATCCGCACCCAGGTGTCATCCATCGGGGCTTCGAAGCTTCGGGTGGAGATATACCAGGCGGCCTCGGCATCAGTCCCCAGGGGCTCCCGGTTCTCATGGAGAGCGTTCATGTTTTCCAACAGCCGCTGGATGGTGATGATTTCCCGGTAGAAATCCGGCGGCTTCATATCCGCATATTGCGGCCAGGCGAGAATCGGGTCCGTGAGAGTGCCGACTAGCTCGGATATCATTTTGGCTACTTTGGGATCATCTCTTGTATTAGCGGGAGTTATGGTTGTCAAAACATTGCCTCCTGTCCAGTTTCTCTGCATCCCATCCCTCCGGCTTGTATTTTTCCCAGGTCCAAATAGCATGGGAACAATTGACCTCTACTCCGATACTTTCCAGGTAGCGGCAACGTCGTCCTAAATCCTCGGCGTCTCTTTTCATGTCTTCGTAGTTATCATGGCTGTAATGCTCGACGTGCTGGCCTTTCCAGTACACGTATCCCTCATGGTCCCGGGTTAAGTTTTCTACCCCACATAACCAGGGCTTCTTATAAGTACCGGCCATGACCTGGGCATGTATTATCTGAAAAGCCTCCTCACCGGCTTTTGTAACCCAGCCGTTGACCACGTTTTGAAGTAGATAGAGATGTTCCGGGGCCAGGTCGTCTCCATCATGGGTCTTCTGCAGTATTTCACAGGCAATTTCGCAGCGTTCATGCACATCCATTACCATAATAGGTTTACCTCCTTATCAAAATCGAGGGGAGAGTGATATCTCCCCTCTGTGTTCAATTCTGTACAAAAGCGTATAACTATGTCGTCTTCTTGGGGCGGCCTCGTTTCTTGAGGTCTTCTGCCTGAGGGGCTGCCAGAACCAGGTTTTCCGGGCTTTGTTCCGGGACCTCGGGCTGGTTTTCCGCTACACCTCCGTTCACTATCACATCCGCGGCTACCGCAGCTGTCACCATGTCCAGCTCGGCTCCCGGGCAGCTCCCATCGGGATTATGGATGGACATCTGCAGACCGCATTTATCGCAGAAAGGATCTGGCGGTGGCTCTTCAGCGGCCGGCTCCGGTGCCAGTTCGACAGGTTGGGCCGGTGCCTCACTGACAGCCTGGTCGTTTTCCTCGGTTGGAGCGTCTTCCTCTTCGGCCTCGTCCAGGAAATCCGTAAGCAGATTTGACTCTTCCTCTTTGGATTCCTTGATCCTGGCTCTTAATTCGCCGGCAGTGATTTTCTCCACCTGAAGAATCTTATAGGCTTCCGAATCCGTGGGTACCAGCAGGACCGTGGCATCCGGTGGGTCTTCTTCGTCCGTCTTTTCTGCCGGTTTTTCTTCCACGGGATCATCGTCCCAGGCAATATGCATGGGCATAATGGCCACTAAGGGCAGATTCTGGTAATGCAGCACCAAAGGGCTCTTTCGGTCATTTGCGCCAATGGTTAAGACGCCCTCTTTGCCTTTCAGGTATTCCAGGAGGAACTTAATATTGACCGCAATTCTTTCCGGCCCGTCCGCGCTCATCACGGGGATATCTGTGGAAATGTCTCCCACTTCACCGGCTTTGGCGAAAACGCTCATCTTGGTGGTATCCCACCGGAGCCG
>JAQULX010000037.1 GCA_028718465.1 Dehalococcoidales bacterium
ATTGGTGCAGCCGGGCGAAATCGACCCGGAGGTTGTGGTCACTCCCCATATTTATGTGCACCGCATTGTCGAGGTCAAGCCGTGAAGACGCGTCTGGATGAACAGTCTATCGCTTTAAGGGTTGCCCGGGAGTTCGCCGACGGCTCTATCGTAAACCTCGGCTATGGCATGCCGGGACTGTGTGCGAATTTTATTCCGGAAGGCCGCGCGGTCTATTTCCAGAGCGAGAACGGTATGCTCGGCTATGGCCATCTGGCCGCTGACGAAGAAAAGGACTATGAACTGATCAATGCCTCCGACCAGCCGGTAACCCGTCTTCCTGGAATGGCTTTCTTTGACAGCGCTGCTGCTTTTGACATGATACGCGGCGGGCATATCGATATGGTAGTTCTGGGGGCTTACCAGGTCGCGGAAAACGGCGACCTGGCCAACTGGGGCCGCCCGGGCCGCCCTGCCACGGGTATGGGGGGCGGCATGGATCTTGCTGTGGGAGCTAAAAAGGTGATCGTCGCCATGCTCCATACCACAAAGGACGGTCAGGCGCGCATCGTTAAAAAATGCACCTATCCGCTGACCGCTTGCCAGTGCGTGGACCTGATAGTTACCGATATCGCTGTGATCGAGGTCAGCTCCAAAGGGTTGATACTGAAGGAGACTGCTCCCGGCTGGACCGTCAGCGATATCCAGGCGCTTACCGAGCCCGACCTGATTGTCGCCCCTGACCTCAGGGAGATGACTCTCTAAGAATAAAAACCAGGGAGAAAACCGCACTCCTTTCCTCCTGTCCTGCTGGAGGCCTCTTCTTCTCCCCTTCCTTAATCATCAATCATCATTCCGACCCCCACACCACTAACCCTCTCCAGATAGGGGAAAATTAACTCGGGGAAAAATGAATAACCCCGGAAAATAGTGGGACTTTAAATATTATCTTGTTTGGTGCAGAATTATTACTATGATCGAAATCAACAGTGACGTTAAAACCAGGATGAGAGAAATCCTGGATAAAAACCCTGGCAAATACTTCCGAATTGTAGTCGAAGGAGACGGTTGCGCCGGGCCCTATTTCAGGCTGTCTCTGGACGAGGCGGATGTTAATGATGTCCCGGCCGTGATCAGTGGTATAGAAATTTTACTCTCGGATCAAGTAAGAAGGCTCGCTGAAATAAGCACGATAAAAGTGTTTGTGAATCAAATCGACGAAGAGTTGCTGTAGAGGGGGGATTTTTCGTAAGATAACAGTAATGTGGCCGTTTAAACGCAAAAAGCTGGAAGTTAAATCTACCGACTCCTCCGCTGCACGGTGTTCGTGCTGCGGGAGCCCTCATATCAGGGTGATAACCCACCACGGCGGCGCCGAGGACAACCACATACGGGTATGGAGGGGGCGTCGCTATCTGACCTGCCGCTGTACTGATTGTGGGAAAGATTTTTACCTGGAAGAACCGTCCGCGGTTGAAATAGACGGCCTGGTAGATGATGACTCTGTGATTGACGATGAGGAGGCATTGCGCAGGGCCGAGAATGAGCTTAAAAAGCAGACTGATGAGGACGGCGACCGGCGCTGCTGGTTGTAACCTCAGGGTTTTCCCGTCCCTGTGTCACGGCTGCTGGTAATAATAAACAATGCCAGCATGATTATTCCCACGACACCGGCTGAGTCTGCGATATTAAACACCGGCCATGGTCCCACATCGATAAAATCAGTGACATAGCCCAGATGAATTCTATCAATCAGATTTCCTGTGATGCCGCCCATTATCAGTGCCAGCGAAACAGTGCTCAAACGGGTGTCCCGTTGAGGGAAACGGCGCAGGATAAAGAAAAAGAATACCATCACTGCCAGCCCTTCCAGAACCACTATTGCTGCCAGGACAGCATTATTGTCTTGAAAAAGGCTGAAAGCCGCCCCTGTATTCTGGACATGAGTCAAGCGGAAAAACCCAGTTGGGGGGATGGACTCACCCAGAGCTAAATTGGTCCTGATCCACAGCTTGCTCATCTGGTCGGCGAGGCATATCAAGAACCAGATGGCTCCAAAAAAGCTATTTCGTTCGGCTGTTGAGGGATGATGTCGGCGCATTTTCTCTTCCATCATAACCTACCCGGCTGTCGGCAGGCAACCATCTGTAATACCGGCTAATGATATGCGGGCTCTCCGGTTTTTTGCCCTTTACTTTTACTCCCTTTGCTGTTTTAATTAGCTTTAACTAAAGCTAAAAGGTGAATTCAGTGGATGTAGAATTGATTGCCGTCATTGTTCTGGGGATAGCTTTTTTCATATTGCTGTACCTGGTGCTGTCCCGCAAGCCGCAGGATTACTCCCAATCGTTCTTCCTTCTTCAGCAGAGGATCGGACAGATTGAAGAACATGTGAAAAAAGGACTGGAGGAAGGGAACAAGTCGGTTAATGAAAAATTCGATAGTTCCCTGAGAGTCATCGGGGATATCAAAAAGACTATAGGAAGCCTTGAGGAGACCAATAAACAAATGCTGTCCATCGGCCGTGACATCGCCAGTATTCAGGACCTGTTGCGGCCGCCGCAGGTCAGAGGCAGCCTCGGAGAAATGACCTTAAACAACATCCTCCGCGAACTGCTTCCCCGGCAAAACTTCGAGGAGCAATACCGGTTTCGCAATGGCAATACGGTGGATGCTATTATCAGGGTCGGCGACAGGATCGTTCCGGTAGACTCCAAATTTCCTCTGGAAAGCTTCGAAAGGTACATGCAATGCAATGAGGACAAAGAGAAAACAGCCTACCTGAAGGAATTCTGCCGCAGCGTGAAATCCAAGATAGATGATATCTCGGCCAAATATATCATGGAAGATGAAGCGACCTATGATTTTGCTCTCATGTATATTCCTTCGGAAAATATCTATTACCAGACCATTCTTAAGGATGACATGGAAGTAGACGGTAAGAGCATTGCGGAGTATGCAATGGGCAAAAGGGTTGTAATAGTTTCCCCAAACAGCATTTATGCCTATTTAAGGGTAATCCATATCGGTTTGCGCGGGATGCAGTTTGAAAACAATATCCGCCGGATCATGGATGATTATAACCGGTTGAATAAAGAACTGGAGAAATTCGAGAAACAATTTACTACTCTGGGTTCACATATCAATCATGCCCATTCGACTTTCGACGGCGCGGCCCGCCAGCTGGATACACTGTCTCACAAAATGGCTGTAGTAGGCCAGTCTTCCAGCCTCGAAGAAGTTGATATAAAATATAAATAAACTGAAAAAGGAGTTTTAAATGACTACTGAAAAATACACGGTATCCGGAGAGGAACTGGTAGCTAAAATCAAGAAGCTGGTTCATGAGGGCAATATCCGCAGGGTGCGTGTTATACATGGAGGCAAGGTAATTCTGGAGGTGCCTCTTACAGTCGGCGCTCCTGTCGCAGCTGTGGGCATCATGGTCGCGCCGGTCCTGGCAGCTCTGGGAGCTTTCGCGGCGCTGGTGACCGAATGTACCATTGAGGTTGAAAAGGTTGATCAACCGGAACAAAGCAAGGCGGACCAGCCGCCACAGTACCCTCAAGATTAATTCCTTCGGTATGATTTTGGATAGAAAATACCCTTTGGTTCTTGATACGACCTAAAATACACCTGGTCTTATGATAGAATGTAATTGTTGATATCACTTCGGGTTAAGATGGAGGAGAGGGGTTATGGAAATTGCCGCTACTCGTGATATCGTCATCATTATCCTCGGCATTCTATACATAATATTGACTATCGGCCTCATTGTCTTCCTGATTATCGCTTATATCAAGATTAGAAGGTTACTCCGCAAAGCTAATGATAAACTGTTTTCTGTTCGCAGATGGTACGCTTACGCTCATGGTCTATTCAAAGGATTTATCGATTCGGTAAACGTTTTCAGAAGAGAAGGAGGTTGAAGATGAAGAATGGGTCAGGTATGTCTGGTGGAGGTGGTCTTTTCCTGGGTTTATTGATCGGGGCGTTGGCGGGCGGTATTGCCGCGTTACTTCTGGCTCCCAAATCGGGCAAGGAGACCCGGGAATACTTGAAAACAAAGGCTACGGACGCTCAGCACGTGGTCCAGGAAAAGGCCGGTGATGTAAAGAACAGGTTCTCGCGTATGAAGGAAGATATGCAAGCCCGGGCCGAGGAGGAGGCCGAATCCATAAAAAGATAAACCCAACCCGTCAATCATCATAGAGCCTGGAGGCAGGAATTTAGATATCTGATCAAGGAGGCTTGAGATGAACGGAACGCCGGGGCCTGGTATAGGCAGCTTTTTCTCCGGCATGATAGTTGGTATTGCGATCGGCGGCGTTGTAGCTTTGCTCTTTGCACCTCAATCAGGTAACAAGACCAGGGAAATGGTCAAAGACCGCTGGGAACGTGTTAAAGAGGTGTTTAGTGTCGATAATCGACCTGCAAAGGAAGAAAGACGGCAATTGCGTGAGAAAGCTGCTGCCCGGAAAGACACACAGCGGGCTGGCGTAAAAATCGCTGCCAGGCCCAGGAAACGCAGTATCTGTGAAGATGAGGGACGCAGTGTGATCGAAGTCAAGGAAGGAATGTAGTATCAGGACATTCTCCCGGCTATGGGTCCACGGGCTTCCCTCTGTCAAATATGGTGCATCTTTGCTTCTCGCGATTTCAGGTGAGATAAATGGGTCTTGACTGCCTTTGTGCTAACTTAACCCCAATAGCTAATGGCTGTTGAAAGCGAGAGCCTTGCCTGGCTCTCTGTTCATTCACATGTTGAGGTGTCAATTACCAATGGATTTCTCAGAGGTTAGATTGGAGAGTGACAAGTTTTCTTGTTCGGTTCCGGCGCATTATCCTCTTCTGCGTGGCTATTATTGCCATTTTTTCCATTCTCTGGGGTCTCCGTAATCTCCTCCTGCCTTTTATCCTGGGTGTAGTTCTGGCTTACCTGTTGTTTCCGATAATCTCCTGGATCGAGAGCAAGCTGCCCCGTAAAAACCATTTGATGGGTCTCAAGCGAATATTGCTGATCATCTTTATCTATATCCTGATTCTGGCCGCAATTGGCATTACAGGTTTCTTCACGGTCCCTGTCATAGCCAATTCAATTTCACAGTTTATTGATGATTTGCCTCAGTTGGTCCCTGAGCTTACACAGCGGTTTCAAAACTTTATCGACAATCTCCGGCGGAGTATTCCCCCACAATTCCAGGACCAGGTAAATACTTATCTTTCCAATATTTTTGGCACAATCGGCGGTGCCGTCACCGGCGCTCTGGGGGCCACCTTTTCCATTATTACCGGTACATTCGGTACGATACTGGGCTTCGCTGCCCTGCCTGTATTTCTTTTCTATATTCTAAAGGACAAAGAGAAGCTGACGCAGGGGTTCTATTCAGGTATGTCTGCCTGGGCGGCGGAACATACACGAAATATCGCATCGATAATAGACCGTACCATGGGCGGGTACATCAGGGCTCAGATAATTCTTGGGCTGTCGGTCGGTACACTTGACTTTATCGGTCTTTTCATCCTGGGCATCCCCTTCGCTCCGGCTCTGGCTTTCTGGGCGGCGTTAACGGAGTTAATCCCAATTTTGGGACCCTGGCTGGGAGCACTGGCCGGTATAATCGTTACTCTGGCTGCGGCTCCGGACAAAATCCTCTGGGTCGCTATTCTTTATTTGTCCGTTCAGTTGTTGGAGAACAATCTCCTGGTGCCCAGAATCCAGAGCGAATATTTAAAAATCCATCCGGCGATAATTCTTATATTGCTCGTCATTGGCGGAGAATTCGCTGGCCTGTGGGGGATTATTTTAATAGTGCCTGTAACATCAGCCGTTGTCCGGGCTTACAGGTATATCATGAATATCACGCGCAAAGAAGACATTTAAAATAGCCCCGGTGTATGAGGCTCCCTTCGTTTTCATTTCTCCTTCGGTTTAATAATCAGTGTCGGGCAGTCGGCGTATTTCAGGACGAACTGTGCGGTCTTTCCCATCAGGCCTCCGCCCAACCCACCCTGGCCGTGAGTGGTGAGAGCTACCAGTGAAATATTCTGGTTGTTAACGTAATTAACGATAGTCTCTCCCGGGTCCCCTTCCAAAGTGAGCGTTCTGATTTTTAATCCCTGCGCCCTGAACGGCCTGGCCATATCATCCAGATAGCGTTTGGCTTCACCCTGCGCCTTTCCCAACTGGGCGATTTGAGGCCCGGTTTTTGGCTCCACGGTTTCGGTCTTCCCAATATCCGAAACATGCGCCGGGGTTGAACCTGGATACCGGGCCAGGGAAGGAATATGCATCGTCTGGAGTGGAGGTATGGTGATGCGGATGTTCAGGACATGGAGCAGGATTACCTCGGCTTTGAGTACCTGGCAGGGACCGGTGACATAAGGCACTATCTCTTCCGCCAGTTTCGAACCATCCAGGCAGACCAGAGTTTTGCTGAACATCGTTTTACCCTCAAGCAGCTTATTAGCCGGAAGATTTTTGGAAAACAGGCGGCTAAGATTTATTTTATCTGTCTGGCTGGCCGGTGTTATCAGTTATTCTACTTAGCCTGTTTAAGCTGTTTACCTGCGGACCATCTCCTGAAGCTTCTCTACGATCAGGACCATCCCCTCGGTATCCAGCCCGCAGTATTTCTCAAGGTCAGCGCGTACCTGCCTCTGCTCGGCTTCCGGGACATCTCCGTAGGTGATGGTCATGAAAGCCCGGCTGGCTGCCTCCCCGTCAGCAATGGACATTTCTTTATAGCTCTTGCCTGTCAGGGCCGGCAGCACGCGCTTAATGGAAGCGCTGCCCATCTGTGCCGGATTATAGTAGTGAAAGCTTTGAAATGGTTTCCAGAGGTCTACCATCCGCTCGCAGGTCTGTTCTACCCACTCTGTGTAATCGGGAAAGCTCTTTGCCAGATCGCGCTGCACATCTCGTTCGGATACCTGGTTGTAGATCACGATGCTCCCGGTGGGCTGGACTTCGCTTTGCAGGTGATCCAAAAAACGAGGCCGCGGATCACTCTTTCCCTCGGCCAGGAATGAAATATGCTCTACCGGCTTATTTCCATCCCTGACATGCATAGAAAACTGGAAGGGTATCTTTTGAAATGGCCGGGTGCCGTCGAAAAGAGGCAAAGCCGGGTTGATGGTCTCGAAATCGAGATAGTGCAGAGGCTGTCGAAGCGTGCTTAAAAAACGCTTGATCTGTTCCCGATCGGTATGCGGCTTCCCGCTGATATCGCACTGTTTCTGGATGTTTTGTGTTTGGCTGAGCTTGTAGGTTTCCGGGATATCCCGGATATTCAGGATTCCCTTGTCAAAAAGGTCAAAGCATTTTTTCCCGCCCCTGTACAGACAGAAAATATTGTTTTCCGGCAGGGCTTCCCGGCAAGCTGTAACCGGGCAGCCATAAGGGCTGTTGCAGTGTTCCCCTACCGGGATATCCGGGCATCGAGGAGAAGCGATAATCTTCTGCATTTCAGCGATGCGGTTGTTAATGCCCTCGCCGGCGGATTTGACCTTATCAGTGATATCCTCGATGGTGAACAGGTGGAATGGATCAAGTTCCCCGTCTTTTACATACTGGTTGTTGATGTGGGCCAGGAAGCACCTCACTATCAATAATCCCTGTCTCTCACAGCATATCTTTTGAAAAGCCATATCGTCTATGTGCTCGTTCTTCACGCTGGTTGTGCTTTTTACCTCGATAATGTCCCAACCGTGCCCCGTTGACGGGTTCAAGATATCCAGCCTTGCATAAAGGCCTCCTGCCATAAAGCCCGGCTCGAATAACGGTTTTCTTTCCTCCAGGAGCTGCTTCGTGCGGTAGATATTTCCCATGAAATCATCAAAAGGGACATTAATTCCCTCCGGGAACAGTTTTTTAGCCAGTTCTCCTACCAGGTGGCCCTGGTCAAAAACATATTGAGTCGAAGCATCCGGTCCCGGTATTTTTTCCGGATCATTCAATAACAGCCACAGGTATCGGAGGCATTGCAGACCGGCCATGTATCTGGACTTGGTGAGGAGCTTTGAAGCCATACCCACTCCTTAAACTGGTTTTTACCGTTAAGCTTAAGGATAAGATAGGCCTTTTGGCATCCTATGTCAATACAGGTACCGGGATCTGCCTGTTTCATATTTATACTTTATTTGATAAGATTACGATTATGAAGGCTGGTTGCGGGAGATATGGCGTTTTTAACCGGCAAAATCAGATACAGGTAGACTAAGAGGAGTATCTATGGAGAGGATTCCAATTGAAACGGTAGTTAAAGTCATCAACAGGATGGATTCAATGGATGAGAAAAAGATATTGAAATTTGCCGAACGCGTACTAAAGGAGCAGCCAGACCTGGTCGCTTTTTTAATGGCGATAGATGACGATATTCTGAATCAGGATGAGCGAGAGCAATTATATTACCTGGGCACATCGATATGGGCGATTATGTCTGAAGGTAAATTACGCCTGCCTCGGATCACAAATGAACTGCTGGCTAAAGCTGATGAGGCTAACCTGAATTGGTTGGAGAGTGCAGGCCGGAAAAAGTCCGTGTCAATGGAAAAGCTGGTTGAAAGGATGCTCATGGATTATCCTCAGCCGGTATTGTTGGGATTTGCGGTAATGGTACTGGCTGGAGAAAATGATGAGGAGTGTAATATCCGGGATGAATCCCGGAGCGTTATCTTGCTGGACGTGAAAACCGTCATCGACTGCTTCGATCAAATCTGAGTTGGTTTTAGAGAGGCCATATCTCTTACAGGTGGGATCATTTCGGATGATCTACCCGCCAAAAATCTTCTCGATGATATGGCTGATCTGGTCGAATAGCGGACGGGCGCTGTCGACGACATAATGCCGTCCGGTCTCTTCTCCGGCGACCGGTTCGAACTTTTGCTTTTGCGGTCCGTATATCTCCCAGCGTCCGTCCGATACGGATGAGCCTTTTTTCAACCGTCCCTCCAGACGCTGCCGGGTATTTTCTTCGTCAAGCACGCATTCCAGGATTACAAAGTCCGCACCGGTCTCTGTCGTCAGTTGCCGGGCCTGGCGGCGGTCTTCTGCCTTGAGGAATGTGGCATCCAGGATTACCGAATCACCCTGTTTCAGGATGTCTCTGGCCCCGGAGAAAAGCCTGTCGTATGTCCGGCGTGAAAAATCAGCCGAATAAATCCCGGACTCCATGCCTTCAAAGTGGCGTTCGGTGGGAGGAACACCTGCCAGTTGTTTGCGGACGATATCTGACGATATGACCGTCAGTCCCAGCCTCCGGGCAATAGCTTGCGTAAGGGTTGACTTGCCGGAACCAACCAGTCCCACCGTGATGAACAGCAGGGGACGGGAGCGTGAATAGGATTCAGCCAGCTCAAAATAGCTGCGGGCGGACTCTAGAGTCAGTTTTCGTTCTTCATCCGGAATATAAGGGTCGTCCAGTTTGAAACAGCCAACCTTTCCCCGTACATAAGCCCGGTAACATTTATAAAATTTGAGCAACTCCCGGATTTGCCGGTCTCCGCTTATTTCCATATAAGATGTGGTGAAGCTCCGCGCCAGGTCTGCTCTCGCGAAATGGTCCAGGTCCATAGCCAGGAAAGCGATCTCGGAAGCGACATCGCAGTAGCGGAACCGGTCGTTGAACTCGATGCAGTCATAGATGCAGATGCCGTCCTGAAAACAGATATGCTGGGCATGCAGATCGCCATGACAGTCTCGCACTTTACCGGATCCGGCGCGATCGTTAAAAACATCCGCTTTGTCCTGCAGCAGTTCATCGGTATATTTTTTAATCCTTCGGTGCTGCCCGGCCGTGATGGTGCGGCTGATATACTTCTCAGTCTGGGTGAAATTTTCATCCGTATTGACTTTGACTGCTTTGGTTTTTCCAAAAACGCCTATATCCGGACCGGTGGCTGCCCGGGAGTGGAATTCCACCAGCTTTTGGGCTACCTGCCGGGCCATTTCCGGAGAAACCTGGTTGCGTTCCAACAGGACATTCATCATCCGGTCCTGCGGCAAATACAGCATCTTGACGGCATAGTCTATCACTTCCCCTTCACCGGACAGGTTGATGCCATGCGGGCTGCGGCTGATCGGGATCACGTCCAGATAGGCTTCCGGGCAAAGCCGTCGGTTAAGCTCCAGCTCCTGTTTACAGAAAAAAAGTCTTTTCTCCAGCGTGGTGTAGTCCAGATAACCCAGGTCAACCGCCTTCTTGACCTTGTATACATATCGGCCGGTCAGAAAGATGAATGACATCTGTGTTTGCATTAACTCGATTTTCTGCGTCTTGTCCGGATATATCCCCGGATCAAGCAGGGCTGCCGCTATTTCCGGCAATTCACTGGTCATATACCTTCAGTCTCCTTCAACCCTTTATCCATACCATTATTTTATCCCTGACTTCCTGGCGGTTGTTCCGGTTAAGGGTTATTATCTGCACCTGCGGCTTCTTCTTGATCATATCCGCCCAGGGGTCGGACTTCAGCATGATCGTCCCCAGAGATTTTTTGCCGATTTCTATAATTTCCAGGACGGTTGTTTTAAATTTTTTGGATAGGAGTTCCATTTTACCGATCTCATCGATAACTATGATATCAGCCTCTTCAGCGGCTCGCTGCAGAGCGGTCACTCCCACTCTCTCCAGCCCCTCAATATCCACTCCGTATTTGCTGACCCTGTGCGGGCTTCTGGTGCTGACATGAGCCAGACCGGCAGTCTGGCCGCCCAGAGTGACAATGCGGAAACCCTGGCGGACTCCCCCGGCGCGGACCTCCTCGGTATAAAAACCGCCGGCCCTGCCCCCCCATTTCTGCCGTTATCTCTTTGATGAGGCTGGTCTTGCCGGTTCCGGGCATCCCGGTCAAGAGGTAAACCGATTTCACTGGAATCACGGATCTGTCAGCTATCCGGCTTTATTTTGATTTCACGGGAGCAGACTCGGCTTCTGCTCTCCTGGCTTTGGCTTTGCGGGATTTGATCCGGTGTTTGCGGACTATTTCTCTTTGTGAATATTTCATAAATACTCCTTATATTAGTGGCATTTGCGCTTAACGCCCCCAGGCAATAGAACGACTATCCTTAATATACCCTAATTCACGTTATCTTACCAGATTGGTCTTTTTCGATTACCATGCGAGCGAACCTGGAGAACGACCGGTCATAAGTTTTTTCAATATCTGACGGAAAAGCGCAGGCCGGTAATTCCTCCATTCTCAAATGGTAGGCAATGCATTCGCAGCATTGCCCTTTTCGCGGACAGGGATCATAAGTGCAGTTACACCTCTTTTGATTCTGCTTTATATGACATTCCATATTCGACATTTGACGCTCCTTATTATTCAGACAATGACCTCATTCAAGCCATCAACAATTTGCTGACAAAACGTTTATCCGGTTTAATGGCGTTTTTTCTTTATCCATTATATCTTTTCGGTATTGCATTTTATCATAATGGTAAAAGTTAGACGACATAAGAGAAGAAAAGAAAATGAGGATCAACCAATCTGATTATAATTATAGGTCTTGATTAGGCTATAATATTCTTATGCCCGGTTTAACGAGTCGATTGAAAAGACAGTTCTTCATTATAGCCGGCACTATTTTCCTGGCTCTCGGGATTATCGGCATTTTCCTGCCGGTGCTGCCGACTACTCCCTTTCTGCTTTTAACCGGGATTTGTTACATGCGGGGTTCGCAGCGGCTTTATGGCGCCCTTCTCAGCAACCGTATCTTCGGAAGCTATATTAAAAATTATCTTGAAGGCCGGGGTATGTCCTGGAAGTCGAAGATATTGACGCTCATCCTGTTATGGATTGCCATAGTCTGCTCTGCTGTTTTTGTCACGGACAGCCTTGTAGTCAGGGCTATCCTGGCGGCCGTGTTGGCGGGGGTTACGATTCACATTGTTTTGATCAGGCCTTCCAAAAAACGGTCTTCCTTTACTGCTGTTCCGTGTAAAGAAGACCGGCCTTAACCCGGAAAAATTGAGATAAAGTCAGGCTATTCGTTCTCCGTTTTATCATGCCGGGTGATCTTAACGGGCGCTCCCGGTTTTACAGATCTGAATATCATGGCGTCACCGATAATCCTGCCGAATACCGTGACTGCGCTGACAGGGCGAATCTCATCCTTCTGGCTTATCGGGGTCGGCCCGAAGAAAATACAAAAGGCGTTTCCTTGAGGCCAGTAGCCCAGATCTCCAATTTTGACATTGATTTTCCCATCTTCCAGTTCGCTGTAGACCGGAATCGGAAAATAGATTTCTTCACCCCAGAGTTCGGCCTCTGCTTTGAACGGTAAAGCTTCCCAGATGACCTGAGCTACCCGGGTGTTATTCAACTCGGCTATGGCTTCAACCTGACCGACCCCTATGTGGATTACGTGCGTCATTGTCTGCCCTTGCAAGTTGATATGCCTGTATATATTTTATTATAGCAAGTTGTCTGGGTTATCAGTACCGCTTCCTGCTCTGGGATTCTTCGCATTTACTGTATTCCACCTTCAGCATGACATAATCGGCTGTCATTCTGAAAGAAGTCGAGGCCCGATAAAGAACCTTACAGGGAAGCAGGCTATAACATGACAGCGCTTCTTCTATGAACACAGCCTGACTTGCGTTCCACCGGTCAAATTGGATACGATACAGGGAAGGATGGTCTCTCCCCTTTGGTTGCTTTCACCGGCAGGCTGGCTTCTTTGCTTTTACATTGTAGCCTGCCGTTGATGCCGGTCTATATCGCCAGCCGGTCTGGCCCGGAAATCGGTGGAGGAAATGCGCAGGAGTTGCCTGATAACAGGTGCTTTCCCAAACAAGGCAGCCATTGAGAAGCAAATGGCCGGATTTGTGGAAAATTCAAAGGATTGAGGTCTGTCACCGGCTCTCTGCCGGCTGTAAACTACCGGATCAGGGTTTCATTTTGATCTCAATCAGGAGTAAAATTAG
>JAQULX010000038.1 GCA_028718465.1 Dehalococcoidales bacterium
CTCCGGCCTGACAGGACCGGTCCGCCCCCGCGCGGCCGGCCGCGGGGCGCCCAGGGGGATTTCGAGCCTGCCTGAGACTTTATTCCCAATACTAAAGCGCTATTGGCATAGAGCGCGGGGAGGGTTATGATTTTTTCGTCTGTCTCATCTCAGGTTGAGGCAAGAAAAAGACTATCAAAATTACAGCAATAAGGAGGAATTATATGCTGAAGAAAAGAATACTGGGCCTGGTCCTGGCCCTGGCGCTGACGGCGCTTCTGGCTGTGCCGGCAGGGGCGGCAGAATCGGTTGCGAGCGGTGAAGTCGGCGGGACTGTCACCGTCACCGGTATCAGCCCCAGTTATGGGGCAGTAGATCCAACTGTATCCGTTGTGATTACCGGTACCGGCTTTATCCTGGGCGGAGTTGAAGCCAGCTCCGTCGAAGTCAGCGACACGGGAGTCACTGCGGCGATTACAGATGTAGTAGATGCAAACACCATAAACGCCGACTTCACCATCGCTGCAGGGGCTGCGTCCGGCCCCAGGAACGTATCAGTTACTGTAGACGGCGTAACAGGGACCGGCAATAATCTTTTTGTGGTCGACGGGTCTATTACCGTAAATCCGCCGGCAACAATCCCCCTGGGGGCTCTTATCCCCAACACTACCGAAACCGGCAATATTGCATTGACGAACATGGTGAGCACCAATCTTATCGATTGGGAAGTAAGTGTTAAAGACAACATCAACGGCGGTTTCCTTAAAGATGGAGATACTTCATTATCAGCTAGCAATAAATTCCAGATCGGCGCTACCGCGGGAGTGGTAGATTCTGATACCGGATTCAACTACACCGAGGAAGATGGCACATCTCCAACTCTGTACTGGAGCCAGGCTGTCCCGGCAGAAGCCGCTCCAGGCACATACTCAATTACCCTGACATTTACTGCCAGCGCCCCATAAAATAATACAGCTTCACGGGGGGCGGGCAAGGGCATGCCCCTGCCCGCCCCCGGATATCTTCCATATTTATATAGCCCTGAAACGCAGCGGAGGGTGGGGGTGTTCAATGAGATATAAAAGAATCAAAATAGCGATTTCCGCGGCCCTGGCGGCAGTCCTGCTGGCAATCTTCTCTTTTCCGGCGCAAGCCGGCGGCCTGACCGTTTCCGGAGGGAAGATCGAGACCGGGGTAATCCCGGGCAGTCCCGGCGTTCACAACATGACGGTCAGGAATACCGGGGAAACGCCGCTGGACATCGCGGTAGAAGCCAAAGGCTACGGCACTTCGTCCGGAAGCAGCTTCACGGTCCTGGAGCCGGGTGAGGACACCAGCCCGTACACCGCGCGGGACTACCTGGAGATATCTCCGGACGCCTTTCAACTGGCCCCCGGAGAGTCCCGCCAGATCACGGTGACGGTCAAGGCCCCGGCGGACATGGGGGACGGCGGCCGCTACGCCATCGTGTTCATCCATACCCTGCCCGGAGGCAGCGGGGCGGTCGCCACCGTCAGCGCCGTGGCGGCCCGGGTGCTGCTCACCAATAACGGGTCGGCGCTGATTCATGACAGCCGGATCGACACGCTGGAGATAGGCGCGGAAAAAGGGCTAACGGCGAAATTTGAAGTCCTGAACCAGGGCAACCATCATTACAAGCCGGATTTCCGGGCAGTCCTGAAGAAGGGGGATTCCCTGCCGGCCGAAGCCTCCAGCCGCGACGCCTGGCCGCTGATTCCCGGCTATGCCCGCAGTTTTAATTTAATATTTGACTCTGCCGGCCCCCTGGAGCCCGGCGAATATACCGTGGAGATCGAGGTCCGGGACGAGTCCGGGGCAGCGACCGCCCGGCATACCGCGCCTTATACGCTGAATGAGCCTTACACTCCGGAGCCTACAGCGGCGGCATCACCCGCGCCCGTCAACAGCAGCTCGCCGAGCGCAGCCGCTCCGGCCCAGGCCCAGGCCCCGGCGCAGCCCGTCCCGGCAAACAACGGGATGCTGTTCGGCATCATCGGCGGCCTGACGGCACTGGTGATCATACTCGGCCTGGCACTGATAATCAATAGAAGGAAAAAGTGATGCCGGGCCGGCATCCGGCAAATAACGGAGCCAATTTCTGCTCCGGCCCGGCGCTGCCGGACGCCGCAGCGGCGGTCCGCCGGCATATTATGAGGAGATAGCGGAGGCACCTTCCGCTATCGCAGGGGAAAACAAATTAAGGGAGGTCCAGGGCAGGGTGAGATCAAGCTGATCGACAGCCTGAATCCATGATGGGGCGATCTTTACGGATGTTTAAATTGAATAAAGTTTCCGGTCCGCTGCGGAGGGGCCTCCGGAACCTCACAATGAGGGGCAAAACCGGACTGACGGCCTCAGCGGTATTGATAATATTGTTCTGGCTGGCCTCGCCGGTCAAAACCTACTCCGCCAGTACCGGGATTACCGCGACCGTGCCCCTGGAGGTGTCCGGGGTCAGCGCGGTCGATATCAGCACGACCAGCGCGGCGATCGAATGGGAAACCAACGGCCCGGCCAGTTCCCAGGTCTATTACGGACTGGAGACCGGCGAGTACACTCCAACCCCGGAGACCGATACCGACACCGGCGCCGTCTCCCACAGGATCGTTCTAAGCGGGCTGACGGCCAATACCACCTATTATTATAAAGTTTACTCGAAGCTGGACGGCAGCGACCTGACCGCCGAGTCCGAAGATATGGAATTTACCACCCGGTCGTCCGTGTCCGGTGGCGGCGGGGGAGGCGGTGGAGGAGGCGGCGGCGGAATAACGACAGTCGCGGTCAGCGGCCTTCAGACGTCCGGGGTCCTGAAAGTCAGGTCTTCCGGCACGGCCCTGAGCAGCGTCACGTTGACCGCTTCCGACGGGGCCCTTATCCTGAAAATACCCGGCAATACCATCCTGCGGAACCTGTCCGGCACCGCCCTGCAATACCTGACCGCTGGCAAAATGAGCAGCCCGCCGGAGGCGGACTCACCGGCAGCAGTCATCCGGTATTATAATTGCAGCCCGGATGGGGCCCGCTTCATTCCCGGCATCGTTGCCACGTTCCGGTACGAACCCTCGACACTCCCGGAAGGGGTGGAGGAAGACTCGTTATATATTGCCTGCTGGAACGGGAGCTCTTATGAGCCTCTGGCCAGTACGATCGATACTTCAGCCCGCACGGTTTCCGCGGTGATCACCCATTTCAGCGGGGTGGCGCTGCTGGGGGTATCCCGGGACGCTCCCGGCCAGGAGCCGACCCCGACGACAGCCGCGCCGACGAGCGCTTTGCCCCCTGCGGTGATCGTCACCCTGACGCCCGGAGCCGGTCTGCCGGAACCGGGCAATATCTGGGAGCCGAAGCCCAGCCAGACCCCGGCAAAAACTACGAGCCGGGCGGATTCGCCGGCCGGGAATAGCAGCAGCCCGACCCGTCCTTTAGACGTGTGGGCGATGGCGATCGTGTTCCTGGCGGTGGTGGCTGTCACCGTCCTGATCGTGCAGCGGGTAAGGAGAGCGTAAGAAAGGGCTGTGTCTTTAGGGAGGGGGGCGGAAGCGGTAACTTAAAAACAACGGAGCCGGTCCGCGCGGACCGGCCTGCCGGGAGGCTTTCTGTAATACTTTTAACAGGGTGGCCGGAGGCGGGCTGCAACCCCCGTGTCCGGGAGTCCAGTACACCGGCCAGGACTCATCACCCCAGCAGGCATTTTCTTCCCACATCCCGGAAGACCGGATATAAGAAGCTATGTTGAGGTCTATGAGCGACCGGAACAAGTAGGACTTTTCTGACAGGGCCATATCCATCGCCGGGACCATCCTGACTCTCGATTTCCAGGGTAAAGCCGGCTTGCGCCGGATGAGACCGCTTAAAAAATCTTCCTGCTATTGGAAAAGCACCTTTCAGTTTATTTGCCCCGGGGGTGGGCGGGCGCTGCCGTCCGCCCATCCCCGCGAGGCGGAAAGTATTACTCGATTACTACAACTGTAATGACAGCCGCTTCGAATCCATCTCCGGAAACCGTGATGGTCTGTTCGCCGGCCGCGTTCGGGGCCCTGTAGTAGAAGACGGCAGAGCTGGTGCCGGGCAGGACGGTGACACTGCCGATCACCGGCAGCCCATTGCCGTTCTTGCCGAAACTGCCGGCACCGGCGGACAGGGCAACCAGGGCAGGCGCCGTCACTTTGATAGGCGCTCCATCTCTCTGAAGCTGGATGGCGATCCTGCCCGAGACCGTACCTTTCTTGACGGTTATCGCATCGCCGGTTATGACCGCGATCCGGTCCGCCGGGGCCGGTATGGCGTTGACGGTCACATCCTTTGAGTCTGATTCCAGCCCGTCAGCTCCGGCGGTAATGGTATAGTCTCCGGCGGCGCTGCTGGTGTAGTAGAAAGTGGCGGAGCCGGCGCCGGGCAGGATGGTAACGGAATCCACCAGCGGCAGTCCGCTGGCATTAAGGGCAAATCGTCCGGTAGAGCCGGGGGTGGAGGTCAGACTGACTGCCAGGGGAACGGTCACTTTGACCGGAATACCCTGGCTGTCCTGTACCTGGACGGTGATCCTTTCGGAGACTCCGCCTTCAGTGAAGGGCGGTATGGTCTCATTGACGATCACCACTCCGGCGGGGCCTTCCGCCCGGGCCAGTACCGTTACAGTCTGACTGTCGCCGGTGTAGCCTTCCGCGGAAACCGTGATCACCGGAGCGCCGGCTTCAGCATCGGTATAGTAGAAGCCGGCGGAGGTGGTGCCGGGCAGGATGGTAACGGAATCCACCAGCGGCAGACCGCTGGCATTAAGGGCAAACTGACCGGTAGAGCCGGTAGAAGTCAGGCTGACTGTCAGGGGAACGGTCATTATGATCGCTTCTTCATCGCTGTCCCGTACCTGGACGGTAATCCTTCCGGAGACTCCGCCCTGGGTAAAGGTCTGTTCAGGAGTGATGATCACGAGCTTGTAAGCGTTGACCGTCAGGGTCCCGCCAACGTAGTTCATGGCGTAGTTGGTTAAGCCTGTACCCTGGGCATTGGAGGGCTTGATGGGATAAGTACCCGGGGCGGCAGCAGCAGCCGCGCCTTCGCTGTACAGCTCGACACTGGTGACTGAGTCAGTTCCTACCAGGCCGGCGACGAAGAACTCAGTACCGTTGAAGATAAGTTCTTCGCCGCAGGTCTTGACCGCGTCATGGGCGGTGATGGTGAGGACTTTCGGCAAAACCAGGAAGAAGCCTTTTTTATAGGTTATGGAATAGTTAGCCAGATCGGTGTTCGGACCGGCAACAGCGTCTTCGGCTATGATGTCATAAGTGCCTACCTGGGCTGAAGCCGCCGCGCCGTCGCTGGCCAGGGTAACGCCGGCGATTGACTCGCCGGATGCCAGACCGGTTACGGAGAACTCAGTGCCGGTGAAGGTTATGGTCTCGCCATAAGTTTTGGAAGCGTCACTGGCGGTGATGGTGAGACCGGCCGCGGTGATGCTGAAGTCCCGGCCGGCGGAGCAGCCGGAATGGTTGGCGTCACCAGCAAATTCGGCTGAAGCGGTGTAGTCGCCGACATTGACAGGCGCCGCACCCGTGGGTCCGTAGGCGGTGCCATCGCGCCCCGTGTAGCTTACCGTCAGGCTCTCGTTTAAGCCGCCAGCACCGGCAACAGCAGCAGTGCCGCCGTGTGGACTGCCGTCATAGACAGCATCTTCCGCAACTATGGTGATGGCGGAGGAGGCCTGAGTGATGGTGATGCTAGCCCCAACGAAGGTAATTGAATAATTATCACCAGCGGAGAGATCGCCCTGGGTGATAGCATAGCTGCCGACATCTTCTCCGGGATCTCTGGCCAAGGCGCCGGAGAAGGCGATACCTTCCAGGCTGGAAGTATAGGTAAGATCCGGATCGTCTTCGCCGTAGACCTTGCTCTGGGCATCGGAGGTGACGGTGAGGGGTTTCGGACTTACCGTCAGATCATTGCTTCCGCTGCTGGATGAATACCCGGAATCCCCGGCAAAGCCGGCAGCCACACCGCCGACATAAGTACCGGCGTCAATGCCGCTGAGGCTGACGCCGGTTACGGCGGCTACGCCGCCGGCATCAGTGTCGACAGTGCCGACAGAAGCGCCGTTGAGCGTGAAGTTAATGGTCTTGCCGCTGACCGCAGGAGACAGGGAAGCGGTCAAATCAACCGTGCCTCCGTAGGCGCCGGAAGCGGGTGAAACGTTAAGGGTGGTGGAGATTATCGTATCATTATTAATATTGGTGACGCTGACATCGCCGGCATCTACGCCGTTGTACGCAGGATCACCGGAAACGGCCGGAGCGGTGATAACAGTATAAGCGATGTCATCGTCGTAGAGATCATCATCGACACCGGTGACGGTAACAGTTTGCGGAATATCCCAATTGCCGGGGACAGGGATATCGCAGGCAACCTCAGCCCAGACTGCGGAAACCCGCACATCCGGACTCAAATCAGTGGAATAAACACCGAACTGCTGGAACTCATCTCCTGAAACGCCGTTGATTTCATCTACGGTCCAGGCGCCTCCTTCAGGATTGCTGCTCCAGGTATGGCTGTATTGAGCAAAGCTGTTTCCGGTATTTTCCAAGTCTCCATACCAATTATTGCCGTCAACACGTATAGCCGCTGCAATATTACCACTTCCTGTGGAATCGTCCCTGGCGCGGAAATGGACTGTCAGGCGAATATTGGTGGCATCAGCCGGAACATTAAAATTCGAGAAAGTGAATAGCTGACGAGCAGAGCCAGAAGATGTCGAGGTTCCGGTCATGTAGTCGGCATCATCATAGGGATCCTCATCAATACGTGCATATCTGTTTGAATCTGGAGTCCAGGCGCCCCTGGTATTCCCGTCAGCGGTTGGCCGCCGGACCTGGCTGACTGAAGCAATGCTATCAGCCTTGAAAGTCACGCTGGAAGGAGACACCGTACCTTCGGTGGTATCGGAACTGCTTAGGCCGATGGTAACGTCAGACGAAGGTTTGGAATCCAGAACAATTGTGAAAGTATCCGTTCCGCCGTCTTCAGTGGTTGTGAGGCCGGAGGTCGGCGTGACGGTTATTCCGGGCAGTGTATAATCAATTACTACCCAGACCTTGGAACAACGGGTGTTCGCGGACAAATAGCCGCTTCGGGCGTCTCGCAATGAAACCCCCGCTGCAATATCTTCTATATCATTCCAGGTCCATGCCCTTGGATTTGATCCAGGGGTTGTATTGTATTGCGTATAATAATCAGCCCAGGAGGTAGTGACTGTTTCCTCGTCACCATAGTAGTCCCTACTATTGAATCTCAGGTAAGTTCTGGCGCTTGGCTGCAAGTTACTACTAACATTTTCACGCTGAACTCTCATATAAATCCTGATAGAGTTTATAGTACCGGTTGGACTGGCAGGATTAGAAAAATTATAGCGATCTCTCTCCCAGTCCGAATCGTTTGTATATACGTATGTGTTATCAGATGAGTCGCTAACGCGACTATAATTGTTATATGGTGAGCCGGATGATCTGGAAAGATCTATACTAGCATCACTATCCGGATTTATTGTAGTATCCGCCGCACTGACCGGCACGGCCATGGGCGCTATGAGCGCCAGTAAAGTTAAAAGAAGGATAAACGGAAAAGCCAGGCGGACCAGCTTCTTCCGGTGAAGTCCTGTTTTTTCGACCTTTATTTTTTCCATGGTGTTTCCTCGCTTTTTTACTACTGACGGGCTTCATGCCCTCTTTTACCACCGCGGGCATTTTGCCCGCACGGGTGAGTTCCGGCCTTGACGGGAACTCACCCGTGTAACAGCCGGCACTATTCAAAATGGAACTGGGTAGCAGTTAAAGGAATGGTGACGGTATAAGTCGCTTTTTGCACCGGATCGACAAAATCACCGGACCCTTCATCTTCACCCGGGATATACAGGAAATAGGAGTACCAGGCACTGACGGCTTGAGGCTCGACTATCACCTGGCTGCTGATATCAGGAACAACCGCGGCAATATTGGATACCTTTTTGTTGCCGTATTTAACCACCGCATCACCCGGAGTCAGGTAGAAGGGAACGGTGCCGTTGTTGACAACCCTGAACCAGATTGTCTGGTTGAAACCGGGATAGGCATCGGTGACAGTTACTTTCAATACATCTTCCAGTTCGGCTTGCGCCGCATCAGTTTTTCCACTGCCGTCGATTTCATAGCTAAGCTCGGCATAGGGATCGGTATCAATGCTGGCATCATAAAAGCCGGCAGAGATATAGCCCATGTTGACAGTGTTTTCAATCGTTAAATCCTGCGCCCAGGCGGCGTAACCCACGCCCATCGCGCCCAGGGCGATGACCAGAGCAATAAGAATCAAACCTAATTTTTTCATTTTTTCTCCCTTTTTTCTCTATTTTTTAGTCGGACCATTTTCTTCTGATTTCTCCCCTCCCGGAACGCTCCGCCGGGCTGCGCCCTCCGGAATTACCGGAAAAGAAGGGAACGGAACAATTAAATTATTCTCACCTCATGGCTCCTCCTCGATGCAGAAAAGAGCCCTGCCGGGACTGCCCGGACTTCTGCATCTATTCTCATAATTTTTGGCTGTCTGCATATGCGCATCTCTCGAATTCCTGAAAAAAATAACCGGCCTTTGACGAGGCCGGTTTCACTATTCGCTCCCTGCCGCCCAAGTGACCAGATACAGGCGGCAGATCGTCGCATCCAGGGACTATTCTTTTTTTTGTTCAGTCTTCGCTTCTACCAGTCCTGTCATTCCGAACCATTTTTTTGCCCCTGAGGGAACTCGAAGGCATTGCAACGGCAGGAGGGAGGACCGGGCTGTTCAATTTTCCAGGGGACTTTTTGAAGGTATAACCGGAGCGCCAGTACCTTAGTCCCATTACCATATGTCCAGTCTAGCAGGTGAGTTTTTTCGGTCAACTGCAATTAAACTGCCTTAACTTAACTATTCTTCCCGACTTTTTTTCGAAAGGAGCCCTGGCGGGGTAAAAACGGCCCATTTTGGGGGGCATTATCAGGCAGATGCCTCCACGCCCGGCCCGCAGGATACCGGCTGTCCCGCCTCGCCCCAGGCCGGCGGACTCAAGGCATAGCCCGCCGTGACAGGGAGGACATGGTGACCGGCCCGCCGGTAGTACTTTAATCCCGGAGCAGGCGTATTTTAGTCTCAATTTTATTGAATTCACTTACCTTATCCTGTACACTAGGGAATTGCATTAACGGAGAGTGAGGTCCAAGAGGAGAGGTGACAGCTTTAGTCGTACCGGCAGCCGCGGCGGCCGTTTATCTGATAATCCACCTGGCCCTGCCCCTGGCGCCGGTTGATATGATGGTCCGTACCTACATCTTTCAGCCGCTGCTGTGGGGACTGCTGATACTGGCTGTCCGCTTTTTACCGGCCTACCGGCCACCGGGCAAGGAGAGGCTGAGGAACAACTTTATCTTCCTGGCGGCAGGCATCGCTTTTTTGCAGATCATCCTGTATGTCATCGGCGGGCTGTTCTCCGGTTTCGGGAAAAACCCCGCCTCACTGACCGCCACCGGCATAACGGCCAACCTGTTCCTCACCGGCGCAATGCTGGTAGGAATAGAACTGAGCCGGGCTTTCCTGGTGAACCGGTCCGGCAATAAAAATGTTTTCCTGACCGTCACGCTGGCATCCCTGCTGTTCACCGCACTCGGCATCCCTTTGAAACAGCTTACCGGCTTTCAGCCGGATATGCAGTCCGTCAGCCTGGCGATGTCTTCCTGGCTGCCTCTGCTGGCGGAGAACCTCCTGGCTTCACTGCTGGTCATGGCAGCCGGGGCCAGGGCTTCGCTGGCCTACCGCGGGCTGCTGGCGGCATTCTGGTGGTTGTGCCCGGTGCTGCCTGACATCAACTGGGTATTCAAGGGGCTCTTCGGAGCGGCGGTGCCGGTGCTGGGAATGATGCTGGTAAACAGCTATTACACCCAGGAAGCCCGCCGGGGAACGAGAGGAAAGAAATCCACCCGCGGCTCCACCCTGCAAGGCGGCTGGATCGCCGCCTCCCTGGCCTGCGTGGTGATAGTCTGGTTCGCCGTGGGAATCTTCCCGTTTCAGCCGCAACTGGTGGGCAGCGGCAGCATGAGTCCCGCCCTGAAGACCGGCGATATCGCGATTGTCGCCAAAATGCCGGCCTCACGGATCAGTGAGGGGGACATCATCCAGTTCCGCAGCCAGGATAATACCACCATACTGCACCGGGTGGTCGGGACGGACCAATCAACGGATCACGGGTCATTTATCACCAGGGGCGATGCCAACAGCGCGGAGGATCCGGAACCGGTGCGGCCGGAGAACGTCATCGGGAAGGTGGTCTTTAATGTGCCGGCGGTGGGGCTGGTTTCAATATTTATTAAAAATATTTTTTCCGGTGGGGGGTGAGGAGGTGGGGGAAGGGGAATTATGATTAAAGATTAAAGATTAAAGATTAAAGATTAAAGATTAAGGATTAAGGAGGGGGAGAAGGAGACCGGGTAGATTCCGTGTCGAGCACGGAATGACAAGAGAGGGAGATGCCTCCAGCATGACAGGAGAGAAGGGAAAGGATGGTTCAAGCGGGGTGGATAGTAAACAAGGTCTGACGGGGGCAATCCGGCAGACAGGATGCCGGCAATAACGATATAAGGGGGAGGGAAAAGTACTTTTAAGTACCCCAGATTATATGGAGAAGGCAAAAGATATGATTGGACGTTTATTGAAGTGGACCAGGGAGCGGCGCGCCGCGCTGCGCCTGTACCTGACGGTTATCTGCGGAGCGGTGGTGATTCTGGCGCTGACCGGAATCTTCGTGACCGCGTCTCTGCCGGAACAGGTCCGGCACGAGGAAACACTACTCCAATATCAACAAAAAAGCGATTTCGATTACGCGGTCCACCTGGAGCCGTCACCACTGAACGGGGTGTCTCCTGTGTCGACCTACCCCGCGGCCATCGTGAATAACATGGCCTTTACCTATACCTACCAGCAGGTGGAAAAAGAAACGGAGACCGTCTCCATTGAAGCGGTGATGGAAAATCCCGGCATCTGGCGCAAGGTCATCCCCCTGGCGGCGGAGACCGATATCAAGGGAGATTTCTCGATTTCCTTTTCCCTGGATTTGATCGACATCAGGCAGCAGTTCGCCGTCATCGAGGAAGAGCTCAAACTGCCCGACAACAAGCGCGATCTGACGGTTTATGCCAGGGTCAAAAGCTCACAGGGGCTTTTCATCCAGGCACTGCCGCTGAAGATCAGCGAAACTTTAGTCGAGGTCAGCAACGATCTTATCTACAGCCGACTGTGGTGCTCCGGGGCCTTCCAGTACACCGTCAACCTGGCGCCCAGCTCGGCCTTCGAAACCACGACTGTCGCCTCACCGGTATTCGACAGCGCCCTGACCACGCTCCGACCCGGACCGGCGGTCCCGGCCAGGCTGGCGCGGGGAATGGAGGCCAGCCTGGTTTACGGCTTTTCAGCTTTGAAGCCGGTGCGGGACCTGACTTCGGAGATAGAGGTCACCAGCATCCTGGAGACCGGTAAGCTGGGGAGCCGGACGTTCCCGGTACTGAGTACCACCCGGAACGGTGATTTCAAGCTTTATTTCCCGGTCGACCTGGCCGGTTATCTGCAAACGCTGGATGCAGCCGGCACCGAGACCGGGATAGGGCCGGATGCCAGCACGCTGACCATCGCCGCCCGGGTCCATACCACCGGCATGTCCGAGTTCGGCCCCATCGATGTAGTCCAAAATCCGGTCCTCAAGGGGTCCATCAAAGGGAACCTCATCACCTGGGACGGGGAGCTGAGCCAGACGCAGCCCGGAGCAATCAGCGAGGTCCGCTACCTGCCGAATCCCGACCGGTACCTGGGGCTCTCCGCTGCGGGAGTCCGCAACCTGACCCGGATTGTTTTCGGCATTTTCGTGATATTCCTGGGCCTGCTGATCTTCTGGAAGCCCGGTTTGAAGTCCGGCCTGCCTTTACGGCCCGGCAAAGAAAACACGCGCATCCGGAAGAAATACCGGTCGCGGATTGTGGAATCGCTGCCCGGCTACTACAACAACACCGGGAATTCCGTCCTGCTGGGCTCTTTCGAAGACCTGCTGAAGGTGTCCGACGACCTGGGGAAACCCATACTGCACCACCTCCTGGAATCAGGGGAGAAGTACCACGCATATGCTGTGCCGGACGGGGACACCAACTATCTGTTTGTGGTGAATGAGGAAGGGGAAATTTATGTTCCGGATGAGGGCGGCAATGAGCCTGCGGAGGGCCCCGGCCCGGGTGGGGAGGGGGGCGGAAGGACCGGTCTTTCTCCGGAGGGCACCGGCCCGGCACAGCCCATCCACGAAGGAGAGTATGGAACAGATGGCGCGCCTGCGAGGCAGGGAACAGCCACGGCCGTAGCTGATTTTCCGATAGAGGAGCAGACTGCTTATCAGCCGGCGAGCGGGAACGGCGGGGGAAACGGCTTTTCACCGGAGGGAGCGCAGGGTATTTTAGAGCAATCGACCGGCGATAACTTCCAGAAGGATGTCGATACGGCTTTCGAGATGATGAGAAAAGAAATGATGGTGGAGCAGTCCGAGACGGAAGAGCATCCGTCAGAAGACTTCCCGCAGGACGGCCGGACGGTATTATAGGCGGCCGCCCCCTCCCCAAGGTAGAGGGGAAGGGGTTTGGGTAGGCGGGTCCGAGACCCGCCTCTACACGCTGGATTATGGCGGGGGGATAAAACCGCCGCTACACTACAAAAACGACGCCCTCGCTGGGTTTCTCCTGCGAGGGCGCCGGCATTTAGACAGGCAGTTAGACCGGCTGCTGCAATTTC
>JAQULX010000039.1 GCA_028718465.1 Dehalococcoidales bacterium
CACCATCTGGCCGAGACCTTCCACAGCGATCATTGACGCCACAACTACCATAGCCAGAGAAAGCAGCAGGGTCTGGTTAAGACCTGCCATTATGGTTTTTAATGCCAGAGGCATTTGTACATCCCACAGTACCTGTTGGGGTGTTGCTCCGAAGGAATAGGATGCTTCCACTACATCTTTGGGCACCTGACGGATTCCCAGGTTGGTGAAGCGGATAATCGGGGCCAGGGCAAAAATAATGGTTACCAGGATTCCAGGAACGTTACCCACTCCAAAAAGCATGACTACCGGCACAAGGTATACAAAGGCCGGAGTCGTCTGCATGGCATCCAGTACAGGACGGATAAATGATTCAAAACGGTCGCTTCGAGCTGCGATAATCCCAAGTGGTATTCCGATTATGATACAGAAAATAACCGACGTAATTATTATAGATAGAGTGGTCATCGCTTTATCCCAGGCTCCGATGAAACCTATGAAAGCCATTGACACAACGCTGAATACAGCAATCTTCCATCCCGCTATTCTCCAGGCTATCAGCAATATTATCAGAAGAAATACCAGGGGCGGCAAGGCCAGCAAAGCAAATTCGATGTTATCCAGTACCCAACCTACCGGTATCCGTATAGCCTGGAAAACAAACCGCAGGTTAACGACCAGCCAGTCTATTATGAATTCTACCCAATCTCCAAACGGTATTATGTATGTTTCAAATGGATTCCACATATACTATCTCCCACTTAAGATATGCCGGACTCTACTTCATCCGGCAACTTGACGGGTGTATTTTGACTGTTGTCAGTCTCTTCAGGCGCGACCCGGTTTAAAACGTCCAGCGGTTCAAGTTCTCCTTTATAATTTCCATTATCATCGGTCACGGCAATAGGAACACCCTGTGAGCAAAGCGGCAGGATCAGATTCAGAGTTGTACTTTCTGCCGTTTGCGGGAAATCGGTTTGCATCACCTTATCAAGTTCTTTGACCTTGTTTTTGATGGCTGTTACCAGGTCCTGTTCCTTGATCAGCCCTACCGGTTTGGACGAAGAGTCCAGTACATACATTGCATCTTTCCGTTCATGTCGCATAAAGTAAGTGGCTGTGGATACGGAATCATGTTCCAACGATAGAGTCTCTGCTGTTTTCATCAACGACCCGGCACTGAGGATCTGGCCCCTGTTAACGTCAAGTGTAAAGGCTTCTACATAGCTGTCTGCTGGCTTTGACACGATTTCCTCGGGCGTGCCAATCTGTACAATTTGCCCGTCTTTCATGACGGCTATCTTGTCACCCATCTTGAGCGCTTCATGCAGGTCGTGGGTAATAAACAGGATGGTTTTTTTCATGGATTGCTGGAGGTGTATAAGCTGATCCTGCATATCACGGCGGATGAGCGGGTCCAGGGCACTAAACGCTTCATCCATTAAGAGAATGTCCGGTTCTGTTGCCAGTGCCCGGGCCAATCCTACTCTTTGCTGCATTCCGCCGCTGAGATCAGTTGTTGGTCTTTCTGCCCATTCTTGAAGACCTACAATATCCAGGGTGGAAAGAGCTTTTTGTCTTCTTTCAGACCGCGATGTTCCTCTGACTTTGAGCCCGTATTCCACATTTTCCAGCACCGTTCTATGGGGAAAAAGCGCAAAGTGCTGAAAGACCATTGCCATTTTAGTCCGCCGTATTTCTCTCAATCTCCTGTCATTTGTTGTAAGAATATTTTCTCCATCAATATGGATCTCTCCGCTGGTGGATTCCAGCAACCTGTTAATACATCTTACCAGAGTGGATTTTCCGGATCCGGAAAGCCCCATTACCATGAATATTTCACCTGCTTCTACACTAAAAGATACATTGGCTACCGCTAGAACGTTACCTGTCTCGTTGAGTATTTTTTCTCTACTATCTCCATTTTCAAAACGGGTAATGGCATCTTCGGGTGATTTACCAAAAACCTTGTAAAGATTTTGAACTACGATCTTGGGAGGCATAATATTCCCTCCTTGAGAATATTTTTCTTGGACGGGAAATTCGACTTAAGAGGTTGAGCTGTGATGGAAAGTTATAAGTAGAATGCGGAAAGGCAGAAGATCAGCCGATTTGTGAAATCATTCATCAGATGTAATAAATTAATGCGTTCTTTCAATCAGTTATCCTTAGAGGGCTGCTAAGCAATCCTTCTAAAAACAGCCGCACTTTTAGGAATATTCAAAATAATTAACTGGTGTTATGCATGGGAAATGTTAAGTCAAATATATTTTCGAACCCTATGAGCAGCTTGGTATGTCAAGCTCATCTAAATTCGATTCTGAAACAGACTTTTCTCCTGTTATTTCCAGATCAAATCTTACTAAACGCGTAACACGTAATATTGATATAAGTAATCATTAACTTATTTATAACAAATAACATTTTCCATGTCAACTTATGTGCCATCGTCTGTGCCATCGCCATTTATCGTCCCATTATTATCCCTGAAGGCTATACTTTTTAATTTTTAAAGCTGTAAATTATTCTGATAACAGACTTAATAAAGCAGTACATAGCATCTCTGTCATCAATCATGGTACTGGGATATGACCAGGAATTTATAAGGGGACGATCAGGAAGATTTAATTATTTGTATGGATTAAGGCTGGCATGAAGACTTCCTTTGGCGAAAGATTAAATGTTTCAGACTTATTGTTCCGCTACCAAACAGGGCTATAATCAATGCCATTAATATCATGAATGCATCCATTACCAGAGCATCAGAAGTCTTGATTAATCCGGTTTCTCCGCCGAAGCACGGACAAAATATTTTTTCATAGACGGCGGTACCATTAGCAATTAAAAAGCTGATAATCATCAGGATGCAGATTCCGGCAAAAACTCGGACGAAAAACCCTGTTATGAGCCCGACTCCCAGAATAAGTTCAACCCAGGGCAGCGACCATCCGTAGATTCCTGCTATTATCGAAGGAAGCAGCCCATAACTATCTACTATCTCAACAAATCTAGCCTGGTCTGGTAGCTTTCCTGATGCCGCCGCTATTAAAATACTACCCAGCACCAGTCTGACAGCCAGCAAAGTATATTTGTTTCCTAATATGTTTCTGACCTTATATGCCATTTTTACCATTATCAAGTACCCGACTTCCTGGTTTTCAGTAAACCGACCATATGATCCGCAATGTGGACTGTCCTTTAGTAATATACTAAATTCAAATTTTCAGGGTATTGAATAATAAAGCTTGATCAAGCGTTCGTAAGAGAGTTGGATGGTTATTATTCGACTGCTGAGCCGACAACTGCATTACCTTGATAATAGCTCGGGCCAGCCTGCTAATGCAAATATTTGACTTTGGACATTGTTAAAGCCGTATGCTAAGTCGGGTATTGTCATTGGTTTTTAGCGGAGACATCAGGTTTATTAGTAAAACAAACGGCACATAATGATATACTGTAAGAGGCAAGGTTTTTAAACCGGCTAATATTAAGCCAAATAAAGTTGATAATCCACTCAGGAAGTGCTATATTTACTGGCTATAGTAAGGAGTATGAGAGAGAAAGATGCTAAAAGATTTTAAAGCCTTCATTTTGCGGGGCAATGTGGTAGACCTGGCAGTTGGTATCATCATCGGTGCGGCTTTCGGCGCTATCATAACATCGCTGGTCAATAATGTTATTATGCCGCCCATCGGCATCGCCCTCGGTCAAGTCGATTTTGCGGAATTAATGGTAGTTATCAAGCAAGGAATGCCGGTCGGGCCTTATGCCACAGTGGACATGGCTAAAGAGGCTGGAGCGGTTACAATTAACTATGGATTGTTTATTAACTCCATTATCAGTTTCCTGATTGTTGCCGCAGTGGTCTTTTTCTTTGTTATTCGTCCGTTGATGAAACTTGCTGCTTCCAAACAGCCTGCTGCGCCTCCCGCTCCCGCCACCAAAGAATGCCCGTTCTGCAACACAGCTATTTCGATCAAAGCCGTGCGCTGCCCGAATTGCACGTCCCAGCTCACCAAATAGTTTTATAATGCAAGTAAAGGCCTTTAGGGGGTAATTAAATGAGCCTGGTTGAGGTAGCTCAGGTTGATCAGGTGCCCGAAGGGACCATGAAATCTGTTTCGGTCCAGGGGGTACCGGTATTGATTGTCAATGTTGAAGGAAAATTTTATGCCCTGAGTGATAGATGCACTCATTATAGCGGAGACCTGTCGCAGGGGAAGCTTAAAGGGAGTATAGTAACTTGTCCCAGGCACGGCGCCCAGTTTGATGTGACAACCGGCAGCCAGTTAAAAGGCCCCGGAGACGAAAGCGTATCTGTTTACAAGGTAAAAGTAGAAGGCAAAAGCATTAAAGTGGACATCTATGGCTAATCCTGCATAGCGACCTGGTTGGTTATTTTCATTTATTCTCATAAGTACCGAGCATAAAGCTTAGATCGTCTTCTAAAGCTGCTACCTTCTCGGCCGGGAAAAGCTCATCGTATGAATCTATCATTATCCTTGTCTCGCCTTTATCAACTCCGATGATGTATGCACTCAGGGCTTCCTTCCCCTGAGACTGGAATGTCATCGTTCCCCGGTAAATAAAGGTTGACGAGTCTGTCGGCATGGAGTAGGTCTCCAGCTTGTTCTGGTCCAGGGTGAGTCCCTGTCTCAAAACGAAATCCCTGACCTCATTGTACAGAATTAGGGGATTAATATCTTTATAAGTCTTACGGATTTGCATAAAGCGCCTCACCTTTCACATGATGGTGATTAAAAGATAACATATTATTCGCATCTATACAACAACGTAGTATTTACCTGTATTTCAGGCGCATCCGCTCTGAAAGGTTAACCAGCATTTCCAGTGCCAGGGCAGCCGAATCCTCCGTCAGTCCGGGAGTCAAGCCGCAGCAGGGAGTTAAAAGACTCTGACTGATCAACTGCCGGAAGGGGATTTCCATTCCCTTCCGGGTAAAGGGGGCTATAGCCTCTTCCAGCCGGTCCTGAAGACTCCCGACCGACTCCCTGGCCAGATTTTCCTCATTATTGGGCACAATTCCCCAGGCAATCAAACCTCCCCGGTCCAAAAATGGCTTTAACTCTCCGGGATAAAGGGCCAGCGACTCCGCATAGTTGTAGGCATCAAAACTAAGGATATCGATACTGGTCTTCAGCAGGAGCGACCAGTCGGTATTGCCGCAGCAGTGAACTCCTTTCATTCCACTGATACCGGACAGGACTTCTTCCAGCAAGGAAGTGATCGTTTCCCGGCTTAAAGCGAGAAAAGAAGATCCGAAAGTGGACATGTAAGGCTCATCTATAAAGATAATGGTATTGGGGGAAACCTTCCGCAGCTCTCTCTCCATCCAGGCGGCTTTCAGCCTCAATAATTTCGCCACGGCATCCGCCAGAACATCATCATAAGCTACGGCCCGGCCGTCGTTATCAGTAACTGTCATGCCCCAGGTCACCGGGCCCACCAGTTGGCCTTTGACCGCCCGCACCGGGAGGTCCGTGTATGTCAGGAATTTATGCAAACCGGCTGCGTAATCCGCGGTAATCGGATATTTATCGATATTGTTTTCCAGATAAGCCAGGTAAAGCTGTTCCAGCGGCTTATCGATGTTCTTTGACCGGTCCACCAGGATCTTGCCATCCCGGACATCCACTCCCGGGTAACCCTGACTGTATTGGACATACATGTTCTCCAGAAATGTACGTTTTGGAAGCTGCGGCCAGGCTGGTATATCCTTCAGGTAATGCCAGACCAGATCGCAAGCTTTTGCGACATCTGTATGCGGTACGCTGCCGATCATAGTCGGTAAACAATTGAATTCAACTCGCGACATGATTTTTGTCCTTCTTTCTGCACTGACGAAAGTAAGTATTCAGGCTCCTTTTCTCCTCGCCAGTCACTCTTCATCACCGCCGCCCGGAGTATTAATGAGATGGGCCTCTCCGGGATGATAGAGAGTCTGGATTCCGGCTTCCACCGGAACAGGCGAAAAACGAAGCCTGAATGTATTCAATAATAAATCTTGTGAAGATAATATTACCACTTTCGGCTCTAGTCTGCCACCCTGACTTTCAGGTAAATATCTCCTGCCCGTTTGCCTTCCCTGTACCCCATGCCTCTGAGGCGTATCTGTGTCCCGGACTGAATCCCGGCCGGTATTTTTACCATCAGCTTTTTGGTCCGGTTTCCGTCTTTAATACTGATCGCTTTTTCCCCTCCATTCCGGGCTTCATCGGAGGATATGTCCAGATCCTGGTACCGGTCCAGAACGATAGGAGGGGCATCAAGCTGTATGCCGAACACCTTCTTGAGGACAAACTTGCCTATTTTTTTGCCGGCATTGGAGAGAGTTCTCTCCAGAAATCCCATTTGGGGCTCTGCCGGAGCTACCTGGTCCTGGTCGGCCGGTGAGCTTCTAACTTTGTTGTTAGATGAATAGCCCTGGGTATATGAATATCCTCGCGGGCCGCTTCCGCCGAAACGATAGACACGGAAGACCACATTATTGGCGTTAAAGAAGACCCGGTTCAAAAATTCCGGATCGAACCGCAGCCCCATTTGACCGAACAGGCGTTCCATCTCTTCCATCATCGCCTGATTGGTAAAGGTATCCCGGAAAATATCGTCCTGGGAATACCGGAAACCTTGAGGCTGGTATTCGTACCCCCGCTCGCCGGCAAACACCCCCTTCCGGGCCATGTCGTACTGCTGGCGTTTCACTCTGTCGCTTAAAACCCCGAATGCCTCATTAATTTCTTTAAACTTTTTTTCAGCGGCCTTCTCATGCCCAAGATTTTTATCCGGGTGGTACTGAAAAGCGAGCTTGCGGAAAGCCTTCCGAATATCTTCATCGCTGGCGTCCTCCGGAATGCCCAGCGTCTGATAGTAGTCTTTCATGCTGAAATCACCTGTTGCAAATTGACGGATTTATACTCCAATTCATTATATCACCCATACGATTATACATAAAACCGACTGTTTTGCTCTACCGTTCGGAAGAGGCTATAATGAGATTGAATTTGAAATTGTCTATCACTCACTCGGTCTTTGCTCTTTGAGATTTCAATATTGGAGGCTTGCATTGGATACTGTTGAAAGCGTAGCGGAAATTATTGCTTCTTCCCGGAAAGTAGTCGTCTTTACCGGCGCCGGAATCAGTACTGAGTCCGGTATTCAAGACTTCCGCAGCCCGGGCGGACTGTGGCACCAGTGGAACCCTGACGAGCTCACATTCGATAAATTTATGTCCAGCCGCGCCAGCCGGGAGCACTACTGGGGATTTTCCCGGGCAATATGGCCAACTATGGCCGCCGCCAAACCGAATATCGGCCATTATGCTATTGCCGACCTTTATAAAACAGGAAAAATGTACAGTGTCATTACCCAGAACGTGGACGGTCTGCACCAGGCCGCCGGAGTCCCGGACGACAAGGTTATCGAGCTGCACGGGACTATCCGCTGGGTGTCCTGCCTGTCCTGCGGAAAGAGATGGCCGCGGGAAGAGATTGAAAAAATGATGGACGAGACTGGAGAAAAAGCCCCCGAGTGCCAGTGCGGCGGGTATCTCAAGCAGGCCACGGTCTCCTTCGGCCAGTCCCTGCCCATAGATGCTCTCGATGAAGCCCAGGAAAAGTCCTCCTCTTGCGATGTTTTCATCGTCGCAGGTTCTTCCCTGGTGGTCTATCCTGCTGCCCAGATGCCGCTTTTAGCCCAGCAGAATGGGGCTAAACTGGTGATTATTACCCTCAGTGATACCCCTCATGACGGGTATGCAGATGTCGTCATCAATGAAAAGACCGGGCCGACCCTATCCCGGATTGTGGAAGATGTCAAAGCCAGATTGAACGGGTGATATTTGAACACTCCGCAAAACAGTTGCTTACGTGCCCAATTGGACTTGCTTATAGGCTTGTCGTATAATAGCAGTGAGACCAACATGATGGCGCCTTGAGATTGCCTCAAACAGGAAGGGGGAAACAATAAGCAAGGTACTGCGGATATTATTAGCCTCTACTCTCTCTCTCGCTCTCCTGGTCGGTGGTTGTGCGTCGACTGCTCGTAATTCCTCATCAGGATTCGACGAGGACTTTAAAGCAATCGTTCAGCCCTACAGCTTTGACTTTGCCAGGTGGGAGATGAACGCCCTCTACAACCATGTCAAAAACCGGGTCATCAGCTTCCGTTCCGATGTCCCTTACAATTCTCAATCGGTGGTCCACTATTTTTCCTATATGACACAGCTTTACAGCTTACAGTCCAGCATGCAGATGCTGGCGGCTAAAAAATTCGATGGGGATATTTCCCTCTATCGGGCTGAACTGGAAGAAGTGGAAGCTCAGGTCGAAAAGCTGAAACCGATTGTGGAACAGACCATTGCCCGGCAGATCAGTGAGGTCCTGGCTGAACAGGGCATCTACAACCCCTTCGGGGATAACTGGTTTAAGCTCATGTTTCCGCCGGTCAACTTCAAGCTGGAAGAGCCGATGTATGTCCTCATCATCTCCCCCCGGGACCATATCGAGCGCATTCATGATACCGCCATGCGGCAGGGGATTGTCACCGCCGAAATGGAGCAGATCGAATCCTCACTGGCCAAGCTAAATGTCTCTGCTCTGGTTGTCCAGATCGGCGGACTGGGGGCTACCTATCCCAGCGTCGTAATCAATAATGCCGATCTGCGGTTCACCATTGATGTGGCTGTCGAGGAATGGCTGCACCAGTACCTGGCTTTCAAGCCCCTGGGCTTTCGCTATATTCTCGACCTGCTGCATATTGCTCCCTCAACTGCCATCCCTGTTATCAACGAGACCGTCGCGGGAACTGCCGCCCATGAGATCGGCGCTATGGTCTATGACCTCTTTTACTCCCGGTACAAGACCGCGGACGATGAAAAGAAGAGCGATCCTATCAGGTCCGGATTTGATTTCAATGCTGCCATGCGGGAGACCCGTCAGATGGTGGACTACTATCTGGCCCAGGGACAAATCGATGAAGCCGAACAATACATGGAGCGGCAGCGCCAGTTTCTGGTATCCCAGGGCTATTATATCCGCAAGCTTAACCAGGCTTATTTCGCCTTCCACGGCTCTTATGCCCATCATCCGTCGTCAGTCGACCCGGTCGGCGAACAGATCCGCCTGCTAAGAGATAACAGCCTTAATGTCAAGGATTTTCTGGATTCCGCCGCGAAGATAAGGAGCCAGGAAGACCTCGATGCCATGGTGGAGAAGCTCGCCGAAAATTCCCCATAAGGAATTGTCTATAGCGCTTTCCCATCGAGGGTTACTCTCACTTACATCTCGCCCAGGGTGAGAGAAATATTCGAATGTTCTGGTTTGAATTCCCACTCTCTCAATGGTACTATGATAGTGATATTTCGCAGGAGCCCTGGTGATTTATGACGGACTGGCAATTAACAGCCAAGACTATTTTTTGTGATGCAGTTGGCGACGAGGTCACCATTATGGTGCGCCGGAACGGTTCGACCTCTTGCACCGGCTGTAAAAAATACAGCCGTCCTGACGCCGTCACCCGTAGAATAATCGCTCGCAGGGCTGCCCGCCTGAAGCGGCCACTGAAATGCGAAGGCGAGCCGTGCACCCGCACTACACAGTACACACAGAAGATAATGGCGGAAGAAGCTGAATAATATGGCAGTACCAGAACAATCCGGCACACCGGGTTTCCTCAAGGCGACCGGGACCATGGAAGAAAGAAAAGTAAAGATCCGGATCGAAAGCCTGTCCCTGACCTTCGGCGGGGTTAAGGCTCTGACTGATATTGATATCGACATCCGTGAGGGGGAAATCCTGGCTATCATCGGCCCTAACGGGGCCGGCAAGACCTGTGTCCTGAATTGTATCAACGGCTTTTACAAGCCGCAGAAAGGCGAGATATATTTCAAGGACCAGCGCATCACACGTATCCGCCCGGACAAGGCTGCCAGGATGGGACTGGCCCGTACCTTCCAGAACATCGAATTGTACAGTGGGCTGAGCACTCTGGATAACATCATGGCTGCCAGGCACGTCCTTATGAAGCAGAACTTTCTCAGCAGCGCCCTTTATTTCGGGCCGGCCCATGCGGAAGAGATCAGGCACCGCAAGATAGTTGAAGGAATCATCGACTTCCTGGAGATCGAGCCTGTCCGCAAGAAAATCGTCGGCACATTACCTTACGGCATGCGCAAACGGGTTGAACTTGGCCGAGCTCTGGCCCTGGAGCCGGAGGTCTTACTGCTCGATGAACCGATGGCCGGCATGAACCTGGAAGAAAAGGAAGACATCGCCCGCTTTATTATCGATATCTTCGAAGGCCAGGGCGACACTTATCCGGATACCCCCGTCCTGCGCGATGGCGTCAATTGCATCATCCTGGTAGAACACGATATGGGTGTTGTCATGGATATCGCCGACCGCATCGTGGTTCTCAATTTCGGCAAAAAGATCGCTGAAGGCACTCCGGAAGAAATACGCACCAATCCTGAGGTAATTTCCGCCTACCTGGGGTCCGAAAGCTGAAAAAAATAGTCAGGCTGCCATGAATGATATATAATTACCAGTGGATTTATCCTTATCTTTTGTAAAAGCAAGGGCATAAGCATTGGATTTAAATCTTTTATATATAATTATCATTATCCTGGTTGCTCTTGCTTTTGATTTTACCAACGGAATGCACGATGCCGCTAACTCCATCTCCACTATTGTCTCTACCCGCGTTCTTACCCCCAGGCAAGCCGTCATCTGGGCCGCATTTTTCAACTTTATCGCTTTCCTGGTCTTCGGTACTGCCGTAGCCACGACTGTAGGCAGCGGTATGATTGAACTGGATGCCGTGACGCCTACGGTTATCCTGGGTGGACTTCTCGGGGCTATCTCCTGGAATATGATTACCTGGTATCTCGGCTTGCCCAGCAGTTCTTCACATGCTCTCATCGGCGGATATGCCGGGGCTGCAATCGCCAAAAGCGGATTTGGAGTCATCATCGCAGCCGGCTGGTATAAGACAGTGATCTTTATTGTCCTGGCTCCCGCCCTCGGCATGTTCCTGGGCTTCCTGTTGAAGATACTCGCTTCCTGGCTGATCTACAAACAGAAGCCGGCTGTGATCACCAAATGGTCCCGGATATTACAGTTGTTCTCAGCGGCGGCTTACAGCCTGGGGCACGGCGGCAACGACGCCCAGAAGACCATGGGCATCATTACGAGTTTGCTGGTGGCGGGCGGACTGCAAACATCCTTTATCGTCCCGTTGTGGGTGGTACTTTGCGCTCAGGCAGCTATCGCCCTGGGCACTCTCAGCGGCGGCTGGCGGATAGTCAAGACCATGGGACAGAAGATTACTAAATTGACTTCAGTGGACGGCTTTTGCGCCGAGGCTGCCAGCGCTATCAGCATTTTTACGGCTACCCATATGGGAGTCCCTGTCAGCACTACTCACGTGATCACCGGGGCTATCTCCGGCGTCGGAGCGGTCAGACGTCTCACCGCTGTTCGCTGGGGCATTACTCTCCGTATTGTCTGGGCCTGGATTTTTACGATTCCGGCTGCGGGTTTGATAGCCAGCCTGCTTTACATGATCCTGAAGCTTTTCTTACCCGATTGATATTCTATGCGTACTTCAGCGCCACGCCTTCCAGCACATTCGCCACGTCCTCACACCGGTCGGTGGCTGACTCCAAATACTCATAGATTTCCCGCCATTTGATGATATAGGGAATATCCCTGGAGTCCCGGAAAAGCTCTGCCAGGGCTTCGCGGTAGACCTTGTCCGCCATATTTTCCAGACGGTTGATTTCCACGCAGCGCTTGAGGATCTGTTTCAAATCGATCCGCCGGCGCAATCCGGATATTGCTTGATGCACCTCTGCGGTTGATTGGACGATGATATCCGACAGTTCCCTGGCTCGCGCCGTGGGCGTCTCGATCTTGTAGAGGTTCATGGCGTCTGCCGATGACTCGATAAAGTCCACGATATCATCCAGAGAGTAGGCCAGCAGAGCGATATCTTCACGGTCCAAGGGTGTTACATAAGTGCGGTGCACCAGGGCAATAATTTCGTGGGCGACCGCATCTCCTTTATGTTCCAGTTGGATTATATCGGCTACTTTCTGATCTACATTGTCCCAATTACACATCAGGTCATGGAGGTGTCGGGCCACTTCCTCGGCATTCCGGGCACTCTCCTCGAAAAGCACAAAAAACCTTCCTTCCCTGGGAAGTAAGGAAAAACTAGGCATACCTGGTCTCCTTTACCGTGTGAGCAGGAAAATCCGATAGCGCCTGGCAGGTCTGATATATGATGCAGAAATGGTGGACAGGCCGGTCTCCTGAAAGGTTCAGATATCGGGAGGTTGGGGCGGTTATGCCTATCCTGCACCGTTGGTTCACATGTCCCTGCTTCGAATTACGGTCAGCGCACTCATTCACCAAGATTTCATTGTAGAGAAGTAGTGTCAATTAGTCAAACCAGATCCCTTAAATTTAAGATTCGTCGAATGTAATGTATAATGTTACTGGCTGCTTGATAATTTGAGAATATGAATTCGGACTGCCACGATTCACCGTCTGTTTCAGCCGGTTGACAGTCCTTAAGGAGAAACTGTCAATGAGCCCGTGGAAAGATGAGGATATCGCCACTCCGGAGCTAATCAAGGAATATCTCGAGGAGTTTAAATCAGGGACCGCCAATAACCCTCAGTTCCTGTTGAGCGAGAAT
>JAQULX010000040.1 GCA_028718465.1 Dehalococcoidales bacterium
TGTCATAGGGCGTTATCTCTTCCATAAACCCATTCTGGGTAACAGCGAACTACAAGAAATCATGATGATAATCGTGATATTCCTGGGGGTGGGTTATGCTACCTTAAAAGGACGCCATGCCAATGCAGACATCGTTATCTCTCGCCTATCCAAGCATAACCAGGCAGTTTTAGGCAGTATTACCTGGTTTCTATCAACAATTATTTTTAGTCTGATTTTTTGGCAGGTATTCCGATGGGGATGGGATGAAATTTCATCACCTACGAGGGTTACCATGCTGCTACTTATTAAACAAGGACCTTTTATCATGGTAGCAGCTTTTGGCTGCCTCGCCATTTGTCTGGGCAGCCTGGTAAATTTTATCCATGCTTTAGGCCGAATTCGATCTAACCAGGAGAACAGGTAATGGATCCGGTTTTAGTGGGCATAATTGCTTTCATAATTCTTTTTATACTCATGGCGGCAGGAATGCCGATCGGTTTTTGTATGGCACTGGTGGGTTTCGCAGGCTATATATTTGTAGGAGGCTGGGGTGGAGCACTCGCTATCTTAGCCACTCAGACTTATGATACTTCTGCCTCTTATCTGTTGACTGTACTTCCTCTTTTTATTCTGATGGGCGAATTTGCTTCCGCGTCCGGATTGATCAAAGGGGCTTACTCGGCAGCGCAAAAATGGCTTGGTCATCTGCCCGGCGGTCTGGCTATAGCTACCATCGGAGCCTGCGCCTCTTTTGCGGCTGTCTGTGGTTCCAGCATGGCAACAGCTGGCGCTATGACCTCAATCGCTTATCCTGAGATGAGAAACTACAAGTATCATCCTGCTTTATCTGCAGGCAGTATTGTTGCCGGAGGCTCCCTGGGAGTCCTTATTCCACCCAGTACTGTCTTTATTATGTATGCTATCTTTGCGCAGGAGTCGATAGGCCGGCTCTATATTGCCGGAATTATACCTGGTCTCCTTTTGACTACTCTGTACATGTTGACTATTCTTATCCGCTGTAAGCTAAATCCCGCATTAGGTCCCAGTTCAATCGGTACTACATGGCGAGAAAGGTTAATCTCTACCAAGGACATTTTACCGGTATTAGTACTGGCAGTGGTTGTGCTGGGAGGCATATGGGGAGGTATTTTTACGGCCAATGAAGCTGCCGGGGTTGGAGTGACGATTGCTGTAGTCATCGGATTGATATTAAGAAAAATTACCCGGAAAAATTTCATGGGATCTTTAATGGAAACTCTCTCCATAACGGCAATGGTGTTCGTCATCTTGATAGGCGCTATGATTTTTAACTATTTTATAGTACTGACCGCGATACCTGCCGAATTATCGGAGTTTGTCATTAATTTAGGACTTCCTCCGGTAGGAATATTGGGGGCTATTATTATAGTTTACATCATCCTGGGTTGTATCATGGACAGCTTTGCTATGACCGTGCTCACCCTGCCCATTTTCTTGCCGATCGTGGGCGCCCTGGGATATGATTTCATCTGGTTTGGGGTATTATATGTGGTCCTGGTTGAAATGTCCGGCATCACACCACCTATAGGTATGGTAGTATTCGTGGTGGCGGGCATGCTCAAAGATATTCCGATGTATACTGTTTTCCGTGGTGTGATGCCGTTCTTTGGATGCCTGGTATTATTAATCGTTCTCCTGATAATTTTCCAGGATATCGCTGTTTGGCTGCCTAACTCAATGATTGAATAACAGGGAAACTGTCTCAATTTTTCGATTTCTACCAAACAGGAATTGGTATCCATAGCCATCCGGGTTAAACCATTGCAAAGTTTCAGATACAGATGCTTTCTTTCCGCCTGAAGGCGGAAAGATTACCCTGTCCGAGCCCAGGCCCAGGAGTAACCGTATTTTTCGATTTATGGGAAATATTTAGCTGTCCGGGTGAATAGGCTAACTGACGGGCTCAGACTTCGACCGACTGCGGAATTGAGTCTCATACAAGCCTGCGTATAGCCCGCCTTGAGCCATTAATTCACTGTGTGTCCCTCGTTCCACGATGCGGCCGCGGTCCAGCACCAGGATCAGATCTGCGGCCAGGATTGTGCTCAGACGGTGAGCGATCACAATGCTTGTGCGTCCTACCATGACACGTTTGAGGGCTTCCTGGATGAGGGCTTCCGCCTGACTGTCGAGTGAACTGGTCGCCTCGTCCAGTACCAGAATCCGGGGATTTTTTAAAATCACTCTCGCTAATGCCATGCGCTGTTTTTCGCCGCCGCTCAGCCGGTAGCCGCGCTCACCGACAACGGTATCATATCCATCCGGCAGAGCGTTGATAAAATCCTGGATATTCGCCACCCGAGCGGCATCTTCGATTTCCGGCTGGGTGGCATTCGGCCTGCCGTAAAGCAGATTGACTCGCACAGTATCGTGAAAAAGGTAGGTTTCCTGAGTAACCATGCCTATCTGGGCGTTGAGTGACTCCAGGGTTACATTCCGTAAATTGTGACCGTCGATTAAAATATTGCCGGAGGTGGGATCATAAATGCGCGGGATCAGATAGGTCAAAGTGGTCTTGCCGGCTCCGCTGGGACCTACCAGGGCTACCAGTTGACCGGGTTCAGCCCGGAATGAAATTTTCTCCAATGCCTCGTCCCGTGCCTGGCTCAACTCTTTCGCGGTTTTTTCACTGAAGTTATCGTTATCGTCCGGTGCTTCGCCGTCCCGTTTTTCGCCATCGTTCGAGACTTCAATGTTCCTTTTCCCTGCACCTTCTCCTGATAATACTGCCTGGACGTCCTGCGTTCGACCGTACCGCCGTACCTCTCGCAGGGAACTGCCGGATTTGCTGGAATAATGAAAATCTACATCCTGAAATTCCAGTAGTCCGCGAATATTCCGCAAAACATGCGCATTATCTTTCTCCACAATCTCATTCGGCACGTCCAGCACCTCAAAAACGCGTTCGAAGCTCACCATGGATGTGGCGAAATCAACCGGAGCATTGGTCAGGGTCTGGAGCGCTCCGTACAGGGAACCCAGGTAAGCCCCCAGAGCCACGATGGTCCCCACAGTCAGCATTCCCTGGATTGCGAGGAAACCACCGAAGCCGTAGACCAGCGCTACTCCCAGAGCCCCTACCAGGCTGATGCTGACAAAGAATATCGATCCTGTTACGGCCCGCTGGATACCGACGGCACGCACATCTCCAGCGCGCTGCTGGAACCGCCGGTCTTCTACCACCGTGCGTCCGAACAGTTTTACCAGCAAAGCCCCGCTGATATTCAGCAATTCCTGCGCCACCGCGTTCATCCTGGCATTAAGATCAAGCTGTCGCCGGGTGATATTGCGGAGCCGGTTCCCAAGTTTGCGGGCAGCAAAGAAGAAGAACGGCAGTATAGCTACACTGATGAGGGCCAGCCGCCATTCCAGAGTAAGCATCACCGTCATCACCACGACAGCCTGGATAAAACTGGTTACGATGCTGACAAAGGTGTTGCTGATGGCTGTCTGGGCTCCCTGGACATCGTTATTGAGGCGGCTCATCAGTTCGCCGCTTTTGGTACGAGTGAAAAAGCTCAGTGACATGCGCTGTAGATGAGCAAACATGGATACGCGCAGGTCGTAGATCACGCCTTCTCCCACACGGGAATTGATCTGCCGCAGGAGCACATTCAATCCGCCGGTCAACAAAGGGACTGCTACCATTGCGGCCAGCAGCCACAACAGTCTACTTACATCACGGGCCGGAATCGTATGATCAATCAGGTCACGCAGGATCAGAGGAGTCAGCAGGCCGAGTCCGGTTGTGGCGAGTGTAATGGCGAGCATCCCCAATATCCACCAGCGATAAGGACGGGCATATGCCCAGGCTCGTTTCAGTAGATCCCGCGTGATCTGAGGTTTTTCATCCGGGGCATTAATACTACTACTGATATTCCCAAAGCGACCGTGTACCATTTATTATCATTTTAGCACTATCTGGTCGCCAGCCTTTCATAGGTAAGAGAGATTGCTCAACCAACCACTCGCCCAACTTTCCGACAAATGAGCTTAATGTGCTTTTTACTAACCTAAGAATAAAAGCAATTACAAAAACGACTCAGGGTCTATTCTGTATATCCTTAACCCATTTGGCGATCTGTTTCCATTTCTGCTTTTCATACAGGCGTGTACTCTGTGTTTCTCTGGATGCCAAATATTTTAGCTCGTTTTGCAGCTTCCGGTAACTCTCCAGCCTGGCGGGATCAAGTTCACCATTAAAAATAGCAGCCTTGACCGCACAACCAGGCTCTGCATTATGACTACAATCGGCGAAGCGGCATTCTTCAGCCAGCATTTCGATGTCCTCAAAGGCTCCCTGAAGACTGTCTTCCCCAGCCCACATCTGAATCTCCCTCATTCCCGGTGTATCAATCATGATGCCGCCTGAAGAAAGCGGGATGAGTTCTCTCCTGGTCGTGGTATGTCTGCCCATACGGTTGTCCGGGCTTACCTCTCCGGTCTCCTGCTTTTCTTTACCCAGTAAAGCATTGATAAGAGCTGATTTTCCTACTCCTGAGGAGCCTAAGAAGGCGACCGTATTCCCTTTGGTCAGGTAATCCCTGAGAGAATCCAGACCAGTTCCTTCCCTGGCGCTAACAGCATGAATGGATATACCGGGAGCTATACCTTCAACACTCGTAATGAATTTTCCGACATCCGAACATAAGTCAACCTTATTGAGAATGATGACAGGCGTAGCCCCACTGCTCCAGGCAAGTGTAAGATAACGCTCAATTCTGCGAAGGTTGAAGTTTCTCCCACCGTCCAGGCCGCTAACGATAAAAACAGTGTCTATATTGGCAGCGATAATCTGTTCCTCGGTGCTTTCTCCTGCCACCTTCCTGGAAAAATGACTTTTTCTGGGTAATACGGCATGGATTACACCTTTCTTTTCACCAGCCAGAGGTTTAACCGCCACCCAGTCACCCACAGCCGGATGGCTGCTTTCTGGCTGATCGTGATAGCGCATTTTGCCTGCGATTACCGCGGTTATTACGCCGTATTCACTGTATACCTGGAAGGAATTCCTGGATTCAGATGCTACCCTGGCAGGTATTGCATCAGGGACGTTCAATCTTTGTAAGTGTTCCTGAAAAAAAGGACTCCAACCGAGGACTTCAAGGTTCTTTGGCTCATAATCTATTACTTCGTTATTCAATGATTTTCTCCTGTTTTAAAGTAAGGTAATTGGTTAAATCCAATTTGTCGACAAAAACCGCGAATTTGCACCCCGCGGCTACCATGACCTTACTTCCTGTTTAAGAGAAAAACAAAAACCGTTCCCGGCGGAACGGCTAGCATTCATTCAAAGCAGGAATGTGTTATTTAGCCTGAACCCTGACGGGGTGCGACGTCCGCGACTACTAATATGGCAAGCATCAACACCCCTCCTTATAATATTTAATCTAAAAAGGATGTTATCATGATATTTAAGCCAAGTCAAGATTATTCAGACGACATTGTAAATGTGTCCGGTTGAAAGCGAACATCATAGTACGATATAATTAGCAAAGGTCTTGATTCCTATTTGTCTGCATGGGAGGCCATTTTTTTTGCTTAAAACTGATAATTGCGCCGAACTAAATAAGAGTGATGTTGGGAAGAAAGTGAAGCTGGCTGGATGGGTTGACCGCCGCCGCGATCACGGTAGTTTGATCTTTATCAACTTGCGCGACCGGTCAGGGAGCATCCAGGTTGTTTTTAATCCGGAGATATCCAAATTCAGCCATGAGATAGCCAGCCAATTGCGCAGCGAATATGTAGTCCTGGTCAGCGGTGAAGTGGTCGCCCGTCTACCCGAGAATGTAAACCCCAGGATGCCCACGGGAGACATCGAAATAGTAGCCCGGGAAGTGGTGATCCTTAATGTGGCAAAGACGCCTCCTTTTTATATCAACGAGGATGTGGACGTTAACGAGAACGTGCGCTTGAAATACCGCTATCTGGACCTTCGCCGCGACCGTATGAAGAACAATATCATCTTACGTCATGAAGTTATCAAATTCATGCGGGAGTATCTTTACAGCAAAGGTTTCCTGGAAGTTGAGACACCGATCATGATGAAAAGCACTCCTGAGGGCGCCCGCGACTACCTGGTCCCCAGCCGCCTGTATCCGGGTAAGTTCTATGCCCTTCCGCAGTCGCCACAGCAATTCAAGCAGTTGCTCATGGTGGCCGGAGTCGAAAAGTATTTCCAGATCGCCAAATGTTTCAGGGATGAAGATTCCCGGAAAGACCGCCAGCCAGAGTTTACCCAGCTTGATATCGAGATGAGCTTTATAAATGAAGAAGATATCCTGAGTTTGCTGGAAGACCTGTTCACCTCTCTGGTGGAAAAACTCCGGCCGGACCTGAAGATCAACAGGCCGTTTCCCCGCCTCCCCTACGCGGAAGTGATAGATAAGTACGGCACGGACAAGCCGGACCTGCGTTTTGGCCTGGAAATCGCCGACCTTTCGGACATCGCTGCCAGGACCGAGTTCGGCGTATTCAAGTCGGTTGTTGCTGAGGGCGGTAAGGTAAAGGGCATCCTGGCTCCGGGCTGCTGCGCCTATACCCGCAGCCAACTGGATGAGTTGAACGAGATAGCCCAGAAACTGGGGGCCGCGGGTCTGCTGACGATCTCGCTGGGCTCTCAACCCGGTAGTTTGCAGGACCTGACCATGGATATGGTGAAGTCACGGGCTTCCAAATTCATCACGCTCGATCAGGTCAAAGAGATGGCTGAGCGAGTGGGGGCGAAGATGGGAGACCTGTTGTTGATTATTGCCGGAAAAGCGGAGGTGGCGAATTCAGTCCTGGGAGAATTGCGACAGGAAATGGGGCATCGCTTGAACCTCATCGATCCAAAGGAACTTAATTTCACCTTCATAGTCGACTTCCCTCTGCTTAACTGGAACAAGGACGAGCAGCGCTGGGAAGCCATGCATAATCCGTTTACGCAGCCCCGCGAAGAAGACTTGCATCTGCTGGATACTACCCCTGAGAAGGTCCGTGGACGGCATTATGATTTCGTGTGCAACGGTTTCGAAATCGCCGGAGGCAGCATCCGCATCCATAACGCGGAGCTTCAGCGCCGCATATTTCGCCTGTTCGGGCATTCGGATGAAAAGATAGACAAGCTGTTCGGGCATCTTCTGGAGGCTTTTGAGTACGGCGCTCCTCCTCACGGCGGAGTGGCCCCTGGAATCGACCGCTTTGTGATGCTGCTGGCCGGAGAGGAAACGATCAGGGACGTCATCGCTTTTCCGAAGAACCAGAGCGCCTATGATATGATGTTTGACGCCCCGGATGAGGTGAGCCAGAAGCAGATTGAGGAAATCCATATCAAAATAGTCCCGGGACCGGACTCGATTCAATAGACCGTATAGAATATTAATAGACTATATAATTATTCGTGGGAGGACGTGTGAAAGCTAATATAGAAAAAACGGAAAATCGCCAGGCGTATCTGACAATTGAGATGGAGCCGGCAGAGGTGGAGGATGGTTTAAGCAAAGCTTATAACCGTCTGGTCAAAAAAGCCAATATCCCCGGCTTCCGTAAGGGCAAAGCCCCCAGATCGATTCTGGAGCAGTTCTACGGTAAAGAAGCCTTACTGGAAGACGCTGTTGAGCATATGGCCCCGGAAGCTTATGAGAAAGCCATTAAAGACCAGGACCTGAAGCCGATTGCCCGGCCGGAAATACAACTGGACAAGACCGAGCCGGTGACCTATAAAGTTGTGGTTGCTCTTGAGCCGGTTATCAAACTCGGCGACTATCATCAGATAAAAATATCCCCGGAAAAGGTAGAATTAAAAGAAGAGGATGTTGAGAAAACCCTGGAACAAATCCGCCATCAGCATTCTATCTGGGAGCCGGTGGACCGGCAGGTCAATTCCCGGGACCAGGTGACGCTGGATATCGAGAGCAGCATCGGAGACGACCCTTATATTAATCAGAAAGACGCCCAGTTTGAAGTGGAGAAGGGCTCCGAGTTCCCTATCAAGGGCTTTTCTGAAGAGCTTATCGGCCTGAAAAAGGATGAGACTAAAGAGTTCAAGCTGACTTTTTCCGAGGACTATGGGCGGGCTGAGCTGGCCGGTAAAGAGGCCTCTTTTAAGGTGACTATCAAAGAAATAAAACAGGAAAAATTGCCGGAACTGGATGATGAGCTGGCCAGGAAGGTGAATAATGATTTTAAGGACCTGGCAGAGTTGCGGAGCAAGGTAACCGAAAGTATACAGAAGAACGCTGAGGAAACGGCGAAAAGAGATTTCGAGCAGAAGGTAGTCGACGAGGTAGTCAGCCAGGCTGAGGTCGAGTATCCTCCCATAATGGAAGAGGAGGAGGTTGACAACCTTATCAGGCAGCAGATGCGCCGCTGGCAGGTGGATGAGAGAGGGATGGATGCCTATTTGCAGAGCATTCAGAAAACCCCGGAACAATTCCGGGACGAACTGAAACCGGCAGCCATCAAAACCCTGAAACAATCACTGGTATTGACGGAAGTTGCCCGCGTTGAAAATATTCCGATAGGTCCCTCTGATATAGAAAATGAAATAGAGACCATGACTAATGATATCCCGGAAGACCGCAAAGAGAAGCTGGTGGAGTTCTTGAAATTGCCGCAAACCCAGGCTAACCTGGCGGCAACTATTGTGACCCGCAGAACTATTGAGAGACTGACGGAAATCGCTGGAGGCACCGGCGAGACCGTAGAAAAAGCCGAAGAAAAAACTGAAGCCGTTGAAGCTAAAGAAGCGGAAGCGGAGCAAAAGGAGGAGACCCAATGATAGATCCCAGTAGCGTTATCCCGATGGTGGTAGAGACCGGGGCCAGGGGGGAAAGAGCTTTCGATATTTATTCTCTCCTTTTAAGGGAGCGTATCATCATGTTGAATATGCCGATCAGTGACCAGGTGGCAAACGTGGTGATCTCTCAGCTTCTGTACCTGGATAGGGAGGACCCGGATAAAGATATCAGCCTGTATATACATTCTCCTGGAGGCGTGGTAACAGCCGGACTGGCTATCTACGATACCATGCAGCTTATCCGCCCGGATGTTTCGACGATTTGCCTGGGCATGGCCGCCAGTATGGCTACCATCCTGCTGACTGCCGGAGCCAAAGGCAAACGCTATGCGCTGCCGCATGCCACCATTCATATGCACCAGGTGCTGGGCGGCGCCCAGGGCCAAGCAGCGGACGTAGTTATCGCAGCCAAGGAAATCATGCGCCTCAACGATATCATCCATGATATCCTGGCCAAACATACCGGTCAGGAGATAGAGAAAGTGGCGCACGATTCCGACCGCGATTTTTACCTGAACGCTAATCAGGCCATCGAATACGGCCTGATCGACCAGGTGCTGGAAAAGAAGCAAAGCACCGGCAAGCCAACCACCTAGCGCCTCTCCGATTAACCGGAAAATATTAAGTCCTGCGGGTCTGCAGACCCGCAGGACTTTCTTTAACCAAAGCTTGTAATTGGCAGTCTGTTGTTATACAAGATAACAGGGGGAGTGACCGGTATTATTTTTAGTTGATGCTCCTGCATATCTTGTTCCCGGCCTCCCCCGAGGGAGAAGGGCAACCTATACAGCTATCCCCACCCTGGCCCCTTCTGCGATGGCATCGATAGCCTTGCGCGCTTCCACCGCGTCCCCGATCACGTGCAGTTCCTTCACCTTCCCTTTAAGGGCAGTCTCCAGGGGATTATAAGCCCGGTAGCCCGTGGCCAGCACCACCGTTCCGAATCCGGTCAGCCTCTGCTCCTGATTGTCCTGTTGATAGACTACCCCGTCATCCAGGAACTCGGTCACTTTGGCGTTCAGGACTGTTTTCACATTATGTTCCTTCAATCTCTCCATCAGGAAATACCGGACTGAGCCCTGTTCCTCGGTGGCGATATCGCTCACCATATCGATGATAGTGATGTCATAGCCGTAGTCCGCCAGGAAGTCGGCGGTCTCCGCTCCCACGAAGCCTCCCCCCACGATGAGGACCTTATTGTTGACCTCGGAGCAGGTCTTTTTCCCTTCCAGCAGGTCGGTGGCCAGGAGAATGCCGGGCTTCTTGATCCCGGGGATATCCGGGACGAAGGGACGGCTGCCGGTCGCCAGCACCACCACATCGGGGCGTTCCTGCTCCACCAGGCTGGCGGTGACCTCGGTGCCCAGCTTGAAATTGACTCCATGTTTTTCACCCATATGGATATAGTAGCGCAGGGCTTTCAGGATATCCTGCTTGCCCGGTGATACTGCCGCTACCCGGTAGGCCCCTCCCAGGGTATTCCCCTTCTCATACAGGGTTACCTGGTGGCCTCTCTGGGCCAGTATCCGGGCGGCCTCCAGTCCGCCGGGACCTCCGCCCACCACCATCACCTTTTTGGGGGAGGGAGTCTTCTCGATCTTCATCGTTCCCTCCTGGCCGCAGAAGGGATTGACCAGGCAGGAGACCTGGCCTTTGGCAGGATTGAAGAGATATCCTAAACAGCCTTGCAGGCAGCTAATACAGGGAGCGATGTCTTCAAGTTGGCCGGCGGCTATCTTGTTGGGGAACTCCGGATCGGTCAGGGACTGCCTGCCCTCGGAGACAAGGTCGGCGGCCCCGGTTGCCAGGAGGCTTTCCGCCAGTACCGGGTCGTGCAGCCTGCCGACGGCGATAACCGGGACCTTGACCGCCTTCTTGATGGCGGCGGCATCCTCTGACAGAAAGCCCATCGGCACAATGGAGGGCGCAGAGACCCAATGAATGCTTTCATAAGTGCTGGTGGAGACGTGAATGGCGTTCACCCCGGCCTCTTCCAGGAGGCGGGCGGCCGCCTGGGACTCTTCGATGGTCCGGCCTCCGGCTACCCTCTCGTCAGCGCTGATCCGGAAGATGATAGGGAAGCTCTCGCCGGTCTTGCGGCGGATATTCTTGATGATCTCCAGGGGGAAGCGCATGCGGTTAATGAAAGGTCCGCCGAACTCATCCAGACGCTTGTTGGCCAGGCCGGACATGAACTGGGCTACCAGGTAGCCGTGGGCGCCGTGGACCTCCACGGCATCGAAACCGGCTTCTTTGGCTCTGCGGGCGCCGTCGCCGAACTTTTCGATAAAGGAGTAGACCTCCGCCGTGGTCAACTCTCGAGGCACCTCTTTCTCCACCGGGCAGGCGACCGGAGAAGGCGCTATTGGCTGGCTGCCGGTGATGGCGGACATAGTCTGCCTGCCGGCGTGATGCAGTTGGACCGCTACTTTAGCCCCTTCCTGGTGCAATCTGTCAGTGAATTCCTTCCAGCCCCGGATGAAGCTGTCATCCCAGATTCCCGGCTGCCGGGGAGAACCTTTGCCCCCCGGATCGACGGCGGTGACCTCGACAATTAGAAGGCCGAAACCTCCCCTGGCCCGGGCCAGCCAGTAGTCCGTGTGCTGCCTGGATACCGAGCTGTCCGCATTGGCATAATCAGTGCCCATGGCCGGCACAACCAAACGGTTTTTCAACTGCATAGAGCCGATATTGACCGGCGACATCAACATGCGAAACTCCATCTCTTACCTCCTGTTTTAGTTCAGCCCTGACCCTGAAATCCATATGCAACGCAAAAAATAAATAGCTGATTTATTCAGCCCCGTCCTGCTCCGCGGGGAAGGGGACGGAATGATGATTAATGATTAAGGAAGGGGAAAGGGGGCCTCCCCACCCTGAGATCATTCGAGCACCTTAAAGGACACCCTGCTATTCGCTTGCCGAATGAGAGCGAAATCAGGGTATCCCTTAATGAAGGAATGTTGAGCAAACCGGACCAGACCATAAAAGAGAGTATTCTAACGCTTCCGTACCACTACTGTGAAACCCAGCTTTTGAATTTCTTCGACTATCCGGGTTGTGTCCTCCGTATCAAGGTGAATAAAGAGATCCCGCTTACCCACGCACGGAAATTCGGAAACAAAGAGATTGATAATATTGACCTTAAGATCGATAAGAATTCCGAGCACCTTCTGGATATCAGTCCCTTTGAAGCAATTGATGACCACGATCCGGCTCCCCGGCTTGCCGATGCCGAGCAGAGGGTTGAGAATGCCCAGGAAGATATCGTTGGTAGTGGCGATGCCTACTACCCTGTCGTCTTCAACAATGACCAGTGAGCCGACTTTTCTAGTCTGGGCCAGTGCTACGGACTCTTCGATGGTGGTCTCCGGCGCAACAGTAACGACATCGCGGCTCATCACATCTTTCACAGTGATCTTGTTTAGCATGTATATCAGCTCATTCACGCTGAACGTGGTCAACTGGGACGGTCCCATCCTGTCCAGGGCGTCCCTGGTGACAATCCCCACCAGCTTCTGGCGGTCTACCACCGGAAGTCTCCGGATATTATGAGCGGTCATAATCCGCCTGGCTTCAGCCAGAGAGGTTGTGCTGAGTATCGTCACAACGTTGGTCTTCATAACATCGGCAATCATCATAGGCACTGCCCTCCATCAATCGCTAAGGATATACTATATAGTATTATATCTTAAGCTTTTCCTGCAAGTCATTCCTGTAATTCCGGCAGGG
>JAQULX010000041.1 GCA_028718465.1 Dehalococcoidales bacterium
AGTCTGCCGCAAATAACCCTACATAACTACAAACCACTAAAGACAGATTTTCTACCTCATAACCCGAAGGTCGTTGGTTCAAATCCTTCCCCCGCAACCATGTGAAGCCCTACAGCCGCAAGGCGTGTGGGGCTTTTCTATGCCGGAAAATGAGAAAAAAGAGCGATGTCTGATGTTTGAAATGATGTTTATTTTCATCAGAGGACACAAGAAATCACTTGAAATAACGATAAAAGACGATAAATAGAAATGGGAGATAGTGGAAATAAAGCAAAATGCAAGGTTAAATTGGGCCGATATTGGCGGGTAGGTCATCGGGTTTTGGGGATTTCAGCTGCAAGTAATACTGATTGAAATACGGGTATCAGTATTGTAAAATCATAGTATTCGGCAAGGTGTCCGGATGCTCCGGTATAGCCGTCCAGATGTGCCGGAATACGCAGATGTGATTGTGAAGCAAGTGAAAGTTGATAAGGGTTTCATTACATGAAGAACCATACTTACTTAGTTGTGAAGTGATACTATTGTAATAGATAATTGTATAAAACAACACACAGAAGTCGACTATATTTTAGCACTCTGTATCGATTGGGAGGTGCTTATTATTGAAAAACATAATAATTGCAGGCCCGAGTAGAGCCGGTAAATCAACATTAGCGAGAAAAATTAACGAGGAGCTAAATTTCTTTGTCATCAGTGTCGATAAACTTGTTGCTGTGTTTCAAGAGGCATATCCGCAATTAAATATTAGACTGAATTGGAACAGAGAAAAGACCGCAGAAAATATAGCTCCGTTTCTTGGCCATTATCTTGGTATGTTCTCTTCGGCTGATGGGTGCGGACTGCTGCCGTACAGTCATGGCGCTGTAAAAGGAAATAGGTTTGTGTTGGAAGGGGGGTATTTTAATTTTGAGAAGATATTGCCTATACTGAAAATGTATGAGATAGAAGAATTGAAAAGCAATTTTCTGCTTATAGGGTTGGTACAGAATAAAAAAACGGTTGATGAGTTTATCAGCGATTTCAAAAAATACGATACAGAAAACGATTGGACAAATAATTTTAATGATGATGATCTAAGAGAAATTTCTGAAGACGCCATTTCATTCAGCCGATCTATGTCTGATTATTTAGTCAAATACGGCTTTACGATGTATGATACGTCTAAGGAGCGAGAGCAGGTTTTGGATCAAATCGTAGAAGATATTAAGGAGAGTTGTTCCAAATGAATTACAGTACTGAAATATCAGAACGGATGTGGAATCTTCCTGATAAAGGGGAGCTTGAAAGCAAGCGGGAAGAAACATTTATAGATGACATTATTCAGAAAAGGCATATAGAAAAAGAGCTATTGTCAAATCTTGATGGAATAGAAACAGTTTTTGACGGGGGTGCGGGCTGCGGCAGGTTTTCCATTTTGCTTGCGAAGAAAGGCTGTAAGGTTATTCACTTTGATATTTCACAACCGATGCTTGATAAGGCATATAGTCTTGCAAAAGCAGCTGGTGTACTGGCAAATATCACTTTTGTGAGAGGGAAAATAGAAGACTTGTCTGCATATAGGGACCACTCTTTTGATTTGGTAATATCATTCGATGCACCGGTATCTTATACATATCCGGACCATGTCAGTGTTATTGGGGAGCTTGTACGCATTGCTGGAAAGCGGATTATGATAAGTGTTTCAAGCCGTCTTGGTAGCTTACCGTACCTGGCAAACCCTATAAACAAAAATCAATTCATACTTGATGAAAATAGTCCTGATCCTTGGGTCCAATGGTGTTTAAAGAACTGGGATAATGCTGTAAAGAGTTTTCGTTTTAATAAGGCGATAGGTGATACACTATTTAAATCTGGAATCGGTGATTATTCGAAAGAAATCGCTGAATATGAAAAAGGCGGTTCTCCTTGGGTAATAACCTATCTATTCATGCCAGATGAACTAAAGAACATACTGGAAAATTGTGGAGTAAAAAACGTGAGCCTTGCAGGACCGGGAGCATATGCGAGAACAATACCCGGAGATATATTACGTAAAATAATGCATGATCCGGAACAGATGACTGATTTTCTTGAGTTTTGCTATATATACGACCAGAATCCTTACGTTTTAGGCATGGGCAAGGACAATCTCTTTGCAAAAGGAGAAATTACTCTTAATACAAGGTGAGAAAATGAAGGATAGTTACAATCTGCAATTTGAAAAATTGTGCAGTATTATTGGCTTAGGCGAGATGTGCGTTATACCAAAAGCATTATCAGGTGGACTCTTACATAAGATGTTTGCTGTGGAAACAAACTGCGGTGAATATGCAATAAAAGCGCTTAATCCAGTAATAATGAAACGTGCTAAAGCAATGATGAACATTGTTGATTCTGAAAATATTGCTGATATTGCTGCAAAAAGTATTACGGCAATACCTGCCAATAAATATAACGGTAGAGCTGTTCAGGATGTGGATGGCCAATATTACCTGATATATGATTATATCGAAGGTATAAGTTTAAAGTACAGTGAAATAATACCTGCCCACTGTACAAAGATGGGTCAGCTACTTGCTGAATTGCATAACATAGATTTTTCATCCCTCGGTCTGGTTGATGATTATTCAAGCATTGAGACATTAGTAGAGTGGAATGTATATTTAAATCAAGGTATAGAAACAGCTGCCCCGTGGGTTGATATATTACGTGAAAATGTAGATAAGCTTAATAGATGGAACAGGCAGGTAATTGATTCAACAAAACGATTATCATCGGGTACCGTTATCAGCCATGGTGATCTTGAACCAAAAAATGTCATTTGGAACAGTAGTATGCCTTATGTTATTGATTGGGAAGCTGCAGGCTTCATCCATCCTGCATTTGACCTTGTAGAAACTGCGATGTATTGGGCAAATGAAGGTCAGGAAATTATTAACAAGCAAAAATTTGTTGCATTTATTAATGCATATAACACGCATAAAGGTAAAAATCCAATCAGGAAATCAGATCTAGAATACGCTTTACAGAAAAGTTTTTCAGGGAAACTCCATTGGCTTGAATATAGCCTAAAGCGCTCACTGCGTATTGAATGTACTGATGAAGCAGATCAACAGATTGGAACAAAACATGTCCTTGGAACGATTGCTTCACTTAACAAACATGCGGGAATGCTTGAAATCATCAAAGGGTGGTTGTAGGATGTGGCCATATAGAAAGCTGATTTCCTGGGGTAAAGCAAAATATTGAAAGGTATTCATTCAAAGAATTTTCCGTTTACTCACCGGTATTAATGAAATAACCTTTATGCTTTGCTGCAATCACACTGGGTCAAGCTATTATCACTTTTACTCAGCCAACCATTGCTCCAGGTTGACGGAAACAGGCCGGGGGTAATACGGCGCTGGGGTACTTGAGCCTGACGATGTTGGATAATGCAGGCTCTAACTCTAATCTAACATTAAAATTGACGAAACACAATTTTATACAATTGAGATACAAGATAATAAGACTATATATCTTGGGCGCAACTAACCTTTGCTTGATTCATTGTATTACATTGCTTAAAATTAATATAGGTGGTGAAATCAATGTTTAATACGAAAAAGTTCGGTGGATACATATCTCGTCTTCGTAAGAATACCGATATGACGCAGTCCGAGCTCGCTGATAAGTTAGATTTAACAAGACAGGCAATTTCCAAATATGAAGTCGGCGATAGTTTTCCTGATGTTTCGATTCTTGTTTTAATTGCTGATATTTTCAATGTTACGCTTGATGATCTGATAAATTCAGGAGAACCATCGCATGGCGAGTCGATTATTCTCGGAAATATTGCAATTGGAAATAATGAAGTTATAGCGCAGAATGTTGCCGATATTGTAAATCTTGCGCCACTGCTCAAGCCAAGTATACTTTCAAAGATGGCAATCGGTCTTTCAAAGCAAGGTATAGATATTTCTAATATTGTAACGCTTGCAGAATATTTAAATGATGATGGAGTCATAAAGCTACTTGAAAATGCAACCTTTGATACAATTAACAACGACCTTCTTGAAAAGCTAATACCTTTCCTCGATGATAAATCAAAAGGTACGATATTTCAGAAAATCCTTGATGGAGAAATAGACTGGCATATGATAAAGGTGCTGCTGCCTTATGCGGAATATATGATAAGCCAGATTGAAGCCACTGTAGTTGAAGGGGCGTTGCCATGGGAGGCTCTTGATGTTATACGTGAAGGCATGCAAATAGCGTGGAAAAAGAGAAAAAAAGAGTAGGAGAGTAATGTTTAAACAATTGTAGTATATATTGCGGAGAGGTTGTATATGGAAATAATTAATATTGAAAAATATAAACCTGTAATAAACCGAATCGAGGCAATCACCGGTAAGTCCGCATCTGATATCACAATCAGGTTATGTGAGACGCAATCGGAATATATTTCTCTTGTATATGAACAATACAGAAGAAATTTGAATTATGTTCCTGATTATATGCGGGTGTTATTAGATTCTCAAAATAAAATAATAACAACCTATGATAAAGAGAATATAAACCTGTATTTGTTTTACCTGATAAATGGCAAGTTCAATAATATGCACCATGAGTGGTTTGATCTATTCTCATGCTATGCAAGAGCAGAATTTTGTGCTGCAGATGAGATCGTTGTAAATAATACTGCACCATTTCCGCAGATCCTGTTTACAGATAGCAGCCGCTATACTAATGCAAAAGCGCATCTGTTTGCTGATATGACAGAGCGGTTTGGTTTTGAAAAAATGGTTGAGTGGCTTGAAACTCCTGATCTCCTTTTTTATTATGAACCAGTTTTCGGCAAGAGTTACGAAAAGCATATTGAAAATGTGGACATATCTTTATATGAAAAAATCTTACACGGCCAATGCGAAGCTGATGAGAATACAAGGCTTTCATTATGGATCGACAGTGAATACCGGGATATCAGCAAATTGGTAGTATTTTATTCATCCTGGGATTTAACTAAAGCTGCTATAAAATATGGTAATTCTGTCCTTGGTATTGTTAATATAAAACCTGATGGTGTGATTTCTTATGTCACAGACTATCAGGCCTGGATGCGCCGTCGTGCTTCAGGATATGCCAGAAACAACCCGTACAATGAGGCGGATTTCATGAAGAAAGTTTTATCATATACTGAAAATGAAAACCCAAAGATACTTGAAATAGGTATCGGCAGTGGCAGGATAGCAAAACCTTTTGTTGAAAGTGGATATGAATATTACGGCATTGATATCCTTAATCCAATGATTGAAGAATGTAGAGAAGTTCTCGGGAGATACAGCAATTTGTATGTTTTAAAGCATGATATAAAGGGGAAATTACCTTTTGAAGATAATACTTTTGATATTTTAATCGAGAGTCGTGTTCTAAATGTTGAACAAGATCCATTTGTTATGAGTGAAATCAATAGAGTGCTTAAAACTAATGGAACAGCTTTCATTGGAGTACAGGATAATTATGAACTGTGGGATCAGAATTCCGTTACATATAAAAATCAAAGCAATTTGATATGGAATGTATACAAACAGGCATATTATAACTTTTACAACATAAGTGACAAACGTACGAACAAACAAAATATGTATGGTCTGGAATTGCCGAGAAACGAATACTCCCCCAAAATTGGTCATGAAAGCAATTTTGTTGTGCCAAAGCCTACCAGCATATTTACAAGAGAAGAACCCTTTTCTACATGCGAATATGAATTTGACTATATTAAATGCTTGAGAGACAATAAATACCACATGGCTTTTTTCAGGCTTGAACCGCTGTTTGAACCATGTGGAACAGACTTTTTTGCTTCCATGGAACAGACCGCACATTCAGCTTTCGAAAATGATAGAGGTAAATGTGTCAGAGGAACTGAATTAAAAATATATAAATACGTTTGATATTAGATTATTAAAAAGATGAATTGTAAAAAAGCTGTATCCCTGATCAGAAATTCCCTCCTCAGTATGCTATAAACAAGGAGTTTAAACAATAGTGAAACACGCCATCCTGCTTTACTGTGTGCATCACCGCTGCCTTGTCTGCTCAATATTGTGCCACAGCCGCGCCATGAAGGCTATAAGCCTTTATATTTTATGTTTACTCAATTTATCAAGCAATTTTTTGAATTCAGGCATATCTCGTATGGTGTCAAAAACCGATTCTGTCATTCTGCGATAAAGCAAATCGCATTCTGTTCCCACCCAATTTTTGCTTGTTGACTCTCTTTGATATTTACAATAGTTAATAAATATGGATGTATATTGGGTTGTTTCTGGAAGAGTATCATATACTTCAGCTGCTTTTGCAGCAGCTTCAAGGTTTTCCAAAGCTTTTACTTTGTCTCCTGCAGCGCACCATAGTTCTGCTAATCTATGATAATTCCATACCAGGCGACAATTATAAAATAGATAATTTCCGTCAGGCATTACTGTCTCATATAGCTTGTTTGCTGCCTCTATAAAGCATATTTTTTGTTTATAAGATAAGTCTTTTCCCATCTGATGGTTAGAAATTAAAGAAATTAATGAACTGGCAGCATTATCAATATGTTGCAGAATGTTATCCTGTCTCTTTTTGATACCTTCGTCTCCAGATAGAATATGTTCAAGCAACATTTCTTTGCATAAGACCATTGTAGGCATTTGATATGCAAGTTTTTTTGACTCTTCCAATTTACCTAACTGAGGATATTCATAGCATAGTATTTGTATTGCACTGTGTCGGATATCATCTTCTGTACAATCCTCAAGTATTCTTTCACATAGTCTTACTGCTTCTTCTATATATCTGCCTTCTTTACTTTCTTTTATTTGTTCACTTGTAGAATTGTAGCTTATTAATGCATGAGCAAGATATATCATAAAATGAAAGTTACGGGGATATAATTCAATAGCCTTACGCATAAGAATAATTATGCTTTTAACATCGCCAAGGGTGTTAAGTCTTGCATACTCAGTTTCATATTCTTTCGTTTTTTCATCCGACACTTTTTCATCCATTGCAAAAAGATCATCGGTACTTACTCCAAAGAAATTCGCAAGAGAGGGGACCAGTGTGATGTCCGGAAGAGCCGTACCATTTTCCCACTTGCTTATTGCTTGATAGGAAATGCTAAGATATTCTGCAAGTTTTTCTTGCGTCACATCTTGTGTTTTACGAAATTTTTTAATTTTTTCACCAATTTTCATATCCATAAACTCACTCACCTCGTATACAAAATCAGCAGTGCTGCATATAATTATATATTATACTGATCTAAATTAATGACAATAACATATTAAGTGCATGCTGCTCAACTATGGGTTGAGTTCAAATACGATAATACATTCATCAACGTTATTTATTATGGAAAGACCGGTGCAAATGATATTTGTCGTGGCTATTGGGCGTCGGCGTGCTGTGCTGATTCCAACCCACTTTACTGTCTGCACCATCGCTGCCCTGTCTGCTCAAAACATGCACCTGTAAAAGCAGGGGAACCGCAAGTATGGCAGGGGAGCGGCTGCGTGGAGAGGCATTACTGCGTGGAGTGAACTGGTGATGTATTTTATATTGTCATTGATTCCGCTCCGCTTTACTACCCGGTCTGCTAAATACATGCCGGCTTGAATCCCACTTAAAGTCCCTTGCTAACGATAACTTGCACCCAGCAATCCCCGATTTCCTTCTCGTATTTTTTCTTCAAATCTTTGTCTAAAAGCGACGCATTAATCCAGAGTTGGTTTACATATCCCTCGTGTACGCTTGTACCGGAGACTTCATAGTTTTTATATTGCTCGTTGAATGTTTTGAGGTCATCTACGCTGTATTTTTCAGATTGAATAAGCGTTTTTCCGATATAGCCCAGTTGCGCGTAAAATTCTTCCTCACCCTCGCCGATACCTAAAACGATGCCTTGATAGCCAAGTCCCTTTGCACGTTTTTCAATTTCCACAAAAAGGGCTTCGTGCAAACCTTTATTTTTGTAAGATACCAAAACTCCGTCGCCAGCAACGGTGATAAATTTTCCTTGATCCTCCCAACCCATGATGATACCGCAGATTTGGTCATTATCTTTGGCGTATAACAACAGCTCAGGGGTTTTGTTCCATTGTTCAATCCAGAAGTGACGGGAGTATTTACCATCGCCGTCGCCTCCAAAATCAAATTTTAGATTGGGATAAAGTACCTTGGCAAACGCTAAAACAGCGTCCAATTCTGCAGTGTTTTTTACATTGTCTATGAACATAGCAATTCCTTCTTTCTTGATATTATTTTTGTATTCGCTCGGAGAACAGCCAAAGATGGATTTAAACGCCTTGTAAAATCCTGCTGGTGTTTCATATCCGTAATCCAATGCAATGTCGTAGAGTCTACGCCCTGTATAAATCCCGTTAGCGGCAAAATACAGCTTTTTTCTACGGATATATTCCATTATGGAGTACGGTGAATATACTTTGAATAATTTGTAGATATGATGAGTGGAATATCCTGCCATGTCCGCTATCTCTGTTATAGTTATTTCGTCCTTAATGTGATCGTCTATATATTGAATGATTTTATGATAAACCGCTGCCATTCTGTCACCTCTTTGTGTTTTATATTACGGCCGTGTATTTATCATAACAGATTTCTAAATGAAGTCTTTTCCGTTTTTATCATGTTTACCAACTTAAAGAATTTACATACATCTATAATTTTGATTAGCTGATATACCGCCATATTACTTATTAGATGGCAGGGGAGCGCTGCCCTATGGTTTTCAACTGTAAACGCTACAGCTGTATGCGATACTGATTGAAATACTGGTACCAATACTGTAAAATCAAATCATGTGGCAAGGTGTCCGGATGCTCCGGTATGTTATGAACATCTTTATAACTGAGAGGAGTGAAAGTCGAGACTGTCTATTCGACACTGTTTAATGATTATAGAAAAAGCGGATGAACAGAAAATCAATATTTTACTTGAAAAATATCCAGGAATAAGACCTGTCATATGCACAGGCAAAAACAGCTACACCTTGATTGCTTTAGAAAATGACGAGATAATTGCATTTACTTCAATCTTCAGACGAGAGATACCTGCTCCATTGAGAGGAAAAACTGAAGATTTCATAAATGTAATTGATGTAGTAAATGCTGCATATAGAAAAAAGGGTGTGGGAAGTGCATTAATTAATGAAGTAAAAAAAAGTGCTATTGAAGCAGGTTCAATGCAAGTGAGAGCTTATTGTGATATAAAAAATGAAGCATCACATGCTCTTTGGGAAAAAAATAATTTTGGTATCTCTCCTGTTAAAAATTCAAATGGGACTATATTAGGCAGCTTTGTCACTTGCCGATTATAAGAGATAATCTTTTTTTCAAGGATTTTAAACCTTATCTACCAACGATTTATTATGGCAGGGGAGCGCTGCGTGGGGCTTTACTGCCCGGATAGAGCTGCGAGAAGTGAGCAGCCATTCACGACATTTATCGCAGCTATTGAGCGTCGGTGTGTTATGCACAGATACCGCCCCGCTTTACTGCCCTGTCTGCTCAATATCTGTATGGCGCTGTGGGGGTGCCTGGGGTGGCATACGGCGTGGAGTGAACTGGTGATGTATTTCATATCATCATTGATTCCGCCCTGCTTTACTGCCCTGTCTGCTAAATATGCCTAACTGCGCGTATGGCAGGGGAGCGCTGCCGTGGGACTTACTGGTTGGAGTGAACTGGTGATGTATCCAGCTTTTCAGCCTGTCTGCTCAATACTGTGCCATAATTACGTCATGCTACTGAGCCGGCATTTCGTAGAGCCGCCCCGCTTTACTGCCCTGTCTGCTAAATATGCCTAACCACGTGTATGGCAGGGGAGCGCCTGGGGTGGCGTACTGCCCGGAGTGAACTGGGGATGTATACCGGTAACTGCTTAACAGTATTGTTTGCGCAAATATCATACCACAGCCGTGCCATGCCGCCTGTATATGCTCTCATGCCTCGGATTAAGCGGTTCTCTGTGTAGGATACAATAGCTTAAAGCTGCCGGAATATTGTTCTGCTCAAATTATGATTCACATTATTTCAAATAGACAATCGACCTGCCGATTTTAGGACATAGAGGGCATCGGTAGTTACCCACTCATTCATGGCTTTTTTTGTTGTATTACCCCATGACACAAGCTCAGTATTGGATTTGGTGTAGTATTTTTGATTAATGGTGTTTGGTGATGTCATGTTTATCTTGGTTTCCCGGGGAAGCGAGTACCATTTTGCTTCTGCCGGCCATCCTCTGCAGTCAGGTAGTTGCTTGGATACCAATAGGTCAAGCGCTTCTTTGCATGCAGAATTATTAATAAACTCAGAACCGGCTTCCGCCATGCATTTCAAACCGAATAATATGTCATAATGCCAATAACAAGGATAATGGAGTTGTGTAAATTCGCTGTTCATGATCTGTCCGTCAGAAATCCTCAGGTACATTTTACGTAAGAAAAATATTTGCGCAGCTTTCCTGCAGGAAGCCAGAGCGGCAGGATCGCCTGATATCTGGGCGTAAAGAGCCAAGGCCCTAAATGGAATCAATGACTCCCAGAAAGAAGATTTTCTGGCGGAAGGCCTGACATCACAATTCCATCCTCCATCCGGCCATTGCCATTTTATGAGAAGCTGAGCCAGCTGTTCCGCCTGTGATGCAAGAGCTTGTATATATTGCACTGGGATTTTGCTATTATTGTCAAAATCAAATAGTCTGAGGATTGAGAAAAGAATATTTCCCTGTTGAGAAGCGCACCTTCTATACCTGCCTTCGATTAGCGGTGTTTTATTTACATATTTTGGTTGGAGCCAGTATGAGACAGTCTGGTTTATAAGGGGTATTAATTCTATTTCGTTTTTTGGGTAGCCGATATCCGCGAGCGAAGCAAGTATCCAATGTGCCCCCTGCCACTTTCTATATGGATTTTTCACAGGAGGGATATAACAGGTTGCCGGGTCACGATTTACTAATAATCCTTTCACCTGCTGTGAACTTTTTATCTCGCCCTGAAGGGAGTGGATAGATGCTGAGGATGGATTCTCATCCAATACATTTACACGCACCTTATATCTGATTGATGGTTCATCAGAATCGAGCAGCTTGTTGATGATCGGAGTATATTTATTATTCATATGCGCATCTCTTGTACCTCATAAATAACAATTCAATTATAGCATTGTAAATCGAGGATTGAATAGAACTATCAGTTCGGCGTAAAATATATGGCAAGGTAAGATACCGTGTCTGGCAGAGTCCAGCCAACAGTCGGTATCCTGCTTTACTACCCGGTCTGCTAGATATGACTAACTGCCCGTAAAGGCAGGGGAGCGCCGCTCTTTGGTTGTTTCAACCGTAAGCACTATGGCCGTATGCAAAACTGATTGAAATACTGGTACAAATACTATAAAATCTAATAATTCGGCAAGGTGTTCGGATGCTCCAGTTTACTGTCTGGATATTTATGTGAGGGGCAGTAAGCAATCCCTTATCATGTTAGGAAGAATTTAAATGAAGAGAGAAAGTCGAGACTGTCTACTCGACAAATGATTGTTATGAGATTAATAAAACCTACAATTGAAATGAAAAATGAATATTTAGATTTTTTTAGTGATTGGGAAAGCAATAATGAAGAAATAACACCTTATTCAGCAAGGCTTTTAGAATCGACGTATGAAGAATGGGTGTGTGAAACAATTAAGATTGAAACTGAAGCTCCTGATGGCTTTGTTACAGCGCATACATTTTTTTTAGTTGATGAAAATTATAAAATAATAGGAGGTGCGCCGGTTCGGCGTTAAACATATAGCAAGGTGAAACACCAAGCCCGGCAGAATTTAGCCAACAGCCGGTACCCACTTCTGGAGCCGAAGTCGTGAGATTAGGCTTAAGCGTGAAGAGGGGGAGCAAGCGAGCCGCAATGCGGAAGTGTGAAGCGATTCAGCCCCGTTAGGATAGAAAAGTCGAAGCCGAGGCCATTCCGAAGGCAGCAGGCAGCAATCCGCAGTCGATATGGCAAGACTGGGGAGGTTCGGCCGGGGTCGTAGAGCGTGGCGAGCTTGCAAAGTAGGTTTAGCGTACCCGGGAGGTCTTGCAGGTCCCTTAAAAGGGTATGGGAGGTAAACGTTTAGTAAACGGAGCCGAACAAATGACCTGCAAGAAGTCGGACTGGCTCATAGTAGCAAAGAAACGCATGAAAGTGCGTGGAGCGAAGGGGCCAGCTGTCACACATTTCTGCAAGGAGAAACATAACTATTGTACGAGAGGCACGGAAAGGTTATGGAAACTAAACGAGCAGGAATAAGCGACATCATAGCCAGATACGGAAATGTGCAGAATCTGATAAGCTATGTGAACGCTGAAACGCTCAAAGCCAAGCACATGGAAATGCCGAAGAAGAAGGCCGCGGGAATAGACAAGACCACATGGGAAGAGTATAACGAAAACCTGGACGGAAACATCAAGACCCTATTGGCGAA
>JAQULX010000042.1 GCA_028718465.1 Dehalococcoidales bacterium
TCTGCATTTCCATGAGTTTAGACCTTTCCACAAACCAGAAGAGGGTCATAATGGTCCTTTGCATTCCCTGCTCCATGTCATCACCCAGCTTTAATTCTGCCTGACCAAGGCCCTCCAATATAACCGTCACAGGGGTATTGGCTTCAGCATCTTTTAAAACTTCCATACGCTTAAACCTATCCATGACGCTGAATAAAGAGAGCAAGGATTCCTTATCGCCCTTTTTGACATCTTTTTCCAGGGACAGCTTTATCTCAGCGAACTTTTCCATAATTAATTCTCACTCCCTAAATCCCAATGTTTTTTGACTGCGGGCCCATGGATGGACCATTAATCAAAGGAGAAACGGTATAGGTTTTGACGTCACTCCAATCGTAGATAAAGTTAAAGTTCTCGTCCATATAATAAGCGGAGACGATTTCTATCAATACTCCATGCGTGCTCGAAGGATGAACAAAGTAGAAGTAATTCTCTGTCCCGTCCCCCGGGTGGAGATAGGGTTTAGGGTCTACCATGTTAAAGCCGGCGGCATCCAGTTTCCGCCAGTATTCATGCGGCTTATCCCGGACCACATAGCAGCACATATTATGATACATTACCGTTTGCCCTCTCTTGGCCATGACTTTATTGATAGGCGCATCCTCATTGACAGCTACATACAGGTTTATGGCCCCTCCCCAGGAGAACCTGAACTTCACCGGAATAAACTGATTACCCCTGCCGTCAACCACAGTGCTTCGCTTTAATTCAGTCAGATTACCGACCTCCAGAATCGGCCTGCCGGTGAATTTGGACCAGATTTTCGCCTGGTTTTCCCAATCACTGGTGGTAACCATAATGGTGCCTAAAGTAACCCGGGGCATAATATATTGCTGAGTGATATTGACCTCTTCCACTTTTTGCGGTGCGTCGAGATAATTCACCTCTTTCCATATTTTTAGTCCGTGATATCCCTTGGTAACAAACTGGACCGGTACTCCCTGGGGGCCGCCTTCCTCAAGCCAGAAAGCGGTTTCACTGAATTTGCCCCAGAAGGTGGGTCTGGCGGACACTTTGAAACCCTCGTCTTTCAGTCTGTGATAGGCATCCTCAAATTCATCCTGCCCCAGATGCATGGTAATATGGTGAATGCCTTCTCCATATTTTTGAAGATATCGTCCCATAGTACCGGATGAACCGCGGGGCTTATAAATACCCAGATTAACCGGCGGTATTTTCAACAGGTAGCCGTCCACCACCTCCTCACCGTCGGTCATGCCTTTCAGTCTGAGAACCTGGGGGATGTTGTTAGTGCCGAACAGTTTCAGATAGGTATTCAAGGCCTTATCAACATCATGAACAACCAGATTAATGCTGCCAAACTCCATGCTTTTACCCCTTTTTTTGTTTTACTTAACTCACCTTACGCCTATGGTAGCCAGGGCTGGGTCACCCACGGCCTGCGCAAGCGGGTCAGGTGACCGGAGTTCTGCTCGGCCGGGATTCAGCCGGCCCTGGCTCATGGTCCTTTGAGATTAGAACTTACTTAAGCCGTAACGTGAGTTACTCAAGTAATAATTGATTCAATCCAGGCGGGAAACCAGGTTGACTTATACTTATTTTACCTCGGTGCCAATTGTAAATCCAGAGATAGAGCTATATTTTTAAAAATATTCTTCCGGTCATGGAGTATAATTCACTTTATCCGTACCACTTTCTTTATATCAACTCTGAGAAACGTATAACCCCTGCGAATGAATTAATTCTCCTAAGCCTGTTTCTTAGTCATGGCACAGGCAAAATGAAAGATCGGTCTCTCCATTCTGACCATTCTAACAGGTCCATGTTCAATTCCCGCGGGAAGAAAGACCAGAGTGCTCTGATTAATAATATGTTTTTCCCCGGCCATAAAAAATTCAACTTCACCACACAGGTCTTTTGGATTATCAGGATTAGAGCCGATAAGAGCTAATACCTCGTCATATTCATGCTTGTGAGGTTTGGCATCCTGAGAGGCGGACTGGTTATCCGCCATTGCCGGAAAGAACCAGCAGCATTCGGCAAAAAAAGCATCTTTAATCACGCTGTCATCTAAAAATAGTAATGAAGTTCTATCTCCAGGCCTATATTTGGGCGCCCAGGGATTGGTGTTAACGTGTTTATTAAAATCAGTAATAAAGTATTTATCGTATTTGGTTTCAGCCACAAAAAGACCCCCTTATGCTTATAGATTTTGGACACTTACTCAACTATATCAGGAACGATATTTTGATCTCGAATTATGTCGGAAATGATTTGAAACAAAGTGTCCTGAACATATCGAGATTGCTTAAATATTATAAACAGGTTCCCAGGTATAAATTGCATCTTTTCGAATAATATAGCCTAATCCCGGAAATGGGAAATGACAGGCAAAGACTAAAGCATGTAAATTCACAGCCTGAGATAAAATCTTTTCCCTCGTGGCTCTACCATCCTTCGTCATTAAAGGCGCGGTATATAGATTAGTATGCTCTATTTCTTCAGGATGATGAAATATATCACCAATACAGATCAGGTTATCATCACCTGAAGATATTTTCAAAGCCATATTCCCTGGTGAATGACCGGGAGCATCGATAAAACAAAAACCCGGTCTAATCTCTCCTTCATCCAATACTTTCGTTATTCGATCTTCTACAGGTTTGAGATTTTTCTTTATAGTAGCTAACAAATTCTGTCTTATATTTTCCGGGTAACCGGATAAATCGGGTGAACTGGTCCAAAAATCCCACTCTCTTTTACCTATATAATATCGAGCGTTTGGGAATGAGGGTAATTGAGCATCATCAGTGTTTCCCCCAATATGATCTGAATGAGCATGAGATATAAACACTGATTTAATATCTGTACGGCCAATACCGGCAGTTTGCAGGTTCTGGATTAGTTGCCCTGCACACGAACCAAAAACGTTCCCACATCCGGTGTCTATAAGTATTGTATTCTCTGGCGTCTTAACCAGCAAGCATGTTACGTCAATCATAGGTTGGCCAGGGACAGGACATTTACCATCACGAACAACCAGGCATTCATAATTACCTAGATTAAAACGAAAATATTCATCTGAATCCATCGCAATCCTCCTGTCCAATAAATTTTTGAAATCATTTCATTTAGCCATTCGCATGATGCATGGCATTGAATAATTCACGATATTATTTCGATTTCGAGCAGCAGTCAGGAGTTAGCGAGCAATCTTTATCTTCGCCATTGAGAATCACGAGCATAATGAAACCTGGATGGCCTAAAGGTTGCCCAAATCTCGTTGCAGGTTTTAAGTCCTTCTGGCGTCATTTTAATTTCTAATGCAGCCACATTCTCTTTAACTTGTGCAGGTGAGATCATACCGCTGAGAATTGTAGAGACAGCTTGATTGTTCAATATCCAAGCCAAAGAAAATTGCGGCAAAGTGCAATTATGATCTTGAGCCAGCGCTTTGAATCGATCAACAGCCTGAAAATTGACTTCCGACCAGTAGCGCTCCAGATATCCCGGTCCCATGTCCTTAAGAGTAAAACGGCCTTCCGCTGGAGGTTTCCCATACTCATGTCGCCCAGTCAACATCTCGCCAGCAAGGGGATTAAAAGTACTAACACCTATTCCTTCATCCATACATAATGGCAGCAATTCAACCTCGATATCCCGGGTTAGCAGATTATACACCGTTTCAAGACAATCATAACGGGCTAAATTTAGCTTGTCGCTTTTCCAAAGAGCTTTACACAACACCCAGCCCGGGTAATTTGAACAACCCACATCGCGCACTTTTCCCTGATGAACCAGATCATCCATCGTCCGTAAGGTTTCCTCAATAGTAGTATCAAAATCGGGAAAGTGAGCGTAATAAATATCTATATAGTCGGTTTGTAATCTCTTCAGACTACCTTCAACCTCATTCATAATATGCTTACGTGAAAGTCCACTATCATTAGGACCGGGACCATTAACAAAAGCCACCTTGGTAGCGATTACTACCGAATTCCGTTGTCCTTTAACCGCGTTTCCAAGAATTTGTTCGGACCTGCCTTCACCATATCCGTTAGCGGTATCAAAACTATTAATGCCCAGATCCAGAGCCGTTTTTATTACATCCATCGATTCGGCTTCGCTAACCTGTGTTCCCATTGTCATAGTACCCAAAGTAATGGCAGAGACTTTGAGACCAGTCCGCCCCAATTTCTTGTATTGCATGATCAACTCCTTTCATCTTCACTTTGATCAACTGATACCCCATATTTACAGCTAATATTTAGACCATCCAATATTCTAATAAAGAATAAAGTTCATAAGACTAAAAAAATTATATCTACTCTAACGTGCCATCTAGCCTGACAAAATCCTTCGAGAGCAGGACAGGTTGAAAAGGGCATAAATTATCGTTAGAATATTGATATAAAATACATATTTGATATACTTATAAGCATATTTTCAGATCATTCGAAAACTTTAAGCGAAAAAAGTATATATTATTGGGGGCTTCAGGCTGTACATATACTCTAAAATTCAAAACTTCATCAAATATATTCAGAAATTTTTAATATAGTATTTTTTAACGATTATTCTTTATATCAAATATAAAACCTGTTTGAAGAGTTTTCGAACGAGCAAACCTTTTCGGCATAACTTCAGATGTAAATATATCCAGATTATTAGATAAGCCTTAAAAGAAAATATATGAGTAATCGATACAATAAACGCGATAGAACTGCCCGTCTTTTAAATCTTGAATTAACCCTGGGGCAGTATCCTCAAGGTGTAAATGTAAAACGCCTGGCTGAAAAGTGCGAAGTTAGTAACCGGACTTTATACCGGGACTTGAAAGCCCTGGAAGTTGAGTTAGGTGTTCCTATATGGGAAGAACGTGGTAAACGGGGTATTGTAGAAGGTTACTTTGCGCCTCCTATTAATTTTTCGAATACTGAGGCTATAAATATATTTTTTGCTACCCGGATGCTGCATCGATTTTCTTCACAAAGTCATGCCAACATTATATCGACATTTATGAAATTAGGTTCTATAGTACCAACACCTTTCAAAAAATATATCCAGGACATGATCGAATATCTTCAGGAAAGGAAAAGGCCAGAAAATTCAGAAAAAATAGCGAATTTTGATAAGCTTGTGAGGGCATGGCTGACCCAACAAAAGGTTAAAATCAATTATCAAGAGGACAGCGGCCAGTATATATATGATAGAGTTATCGATATCTACGACTTCGAACCAATAGGCTCAATTCAATCAGGATTTATTATTGCCTATTGCCATCATAAAAAAAAGATACTTGGATTGCATTTCGATCAGATAATCGGAGATGTCGATGTACTGCCGGATACTTATAAAATACCAGATGATTTTAATGCTATGAATTACCTTGACTCAATATGGGAGTACTTCTCAGAAGAGGAAATCGAGACTATAAAATTGCGGTTCGAACCCAACATACATTTAAATAAATTTCACAAAGAATATTATTTCCAGAGATCTCACCAAATGGAAATCAGCGAAGACGGATCCACAATAATGGTCCTTAAAGTGCGCAATTCACTCTATTTCAGAGCCTGGCTAATGGGATGGGGATCAATAGTTGAAGTCCTTGAGCCGGAATCACTGAGAAATCAAATGATTGAAATGCATAAATCTTCGCTTAATAAATACATTAGCAAACTCTCGTTTATGGATATAACTGACGATCAGTGGGACCTGATTCAGTCAATCTTACCCCCTCCAGCAAAAACAGGCAGACCCAGGTCAAATGAAAGGAAAAATATCAACGGCATTCTTTGGGTACTCAGGACCGGCGAGAAATGGTCGGATATACCCCGAAGATACGGTTCTCCGGCTACCTGTAATACCCGGCTACACAACTGGAAAAGAAAAGGTGTCTGGGATAATATTATAAATATTCTTAGAACTACTTAAACTTTAGCAGCATCCAGCACTTTGATAAAGCTGTATTCGAAAAGCATTATCAGTTAGCTCAACAAAGACAATCCAGCGTTCTCCCGGAATACCAATTAGCCTTAGAATTTAATAAAAATTACCCCTGTTTAGTTTTCGAATGATCTGGCTATACGCTTATATGATGATCTAATATACTTCTTATGCTTCATATATTCAATTTAAATAATCCTTCTCAACCTAACCTACATTCAGTAGATTGTGACAAGCTAGCTGGCAAATCAGCGCATATATAATATGTTTTATCCTGGATTTTCATGTCAGATCTAATTTAATACGGTCCTTCTAGTTCTTAATTTTTACTATCGCATCTAAATATCAAGTAAAAAATAGTTAGATCTATTAGGAGGATGCAAATGAAAAGGTTACTGACTCTAATTGCCATAGTAATTATACTGCTAATGATGATCACAACGGCACTGGCTTGTTCAAACACTTCACCTCAAACTACCCCCGCAGTTCAGGCAACCCCCGCGTCTCAGTCTACTGCTCCAGCCCAAACGACCACTCTAGTTTTTGCAATCTTTGAAGCCCAAAATTCTGCACAGAGTAATGGCACCCTTGTCCCATTTATAAATGAAGTCGAGAAGCGAACTGGAGGAAGGATAAAGCTAGAACCTCATTGGAATGGAGAATTAGTAAATATTATGGATACTTATAGCGCCGTGTTAGACGGTACGGTAGACATGGCCTATGATATTCCTCTTATGCATGCCGGTCTATTCGATATGGATGCCATTAATAGCTTCTGTCGTTACGATTCGGTTTGTTGGAAACCCAGCCAGGTTTATTATGAGCTTACACAACAGTTCCCGGAATTACAAGAGCAGTTTAAAGACGTCAAATGCCTTTACAATGGCGCTACTTTCCAAGCTTGTATCGCGACTACCAAAAAGCCAATTACCAAATTGGAGGATTGTAAGGGCGTAAAAATTCTTAGCTCATCAGCTTTAGCCGGCGAGAGATTTGAAGCATTGGGAATGATTCCGGTATCGGTGCCCCCAGCCGATTCATTTACCTCTTTGCAGAAAGGGACCATCGATGCTACTCCGCAATCGACATGGATGTTAATCGATTGGAATGAAGGAGAAGTCACGCATTATGTTGTGAATGCATCAGCCTCCACTCCTTTGTTCACGATTATAATGAATAAAGATAAATGGAATAGTTTGCCAGCGGATATTCAGAAGATATTGGAAGATATGAACGCATGGCTGGGAGAGACCAGTGATCAAGCACAACTTGACGCTCATAAGAAATACTGGGACTTGGCGGTCGAAAAATATAATACTACCTTTACAATTCTCCCCAAAGAAGAATTATCCAGATGGGATGCGCTGGATGCGCCGGTATTGGATAAGTATGTGAAAGATATGGAAGCCAAGGGTTTCCCTGCCACCAAGATAAAAGATGCGTATATTCAATTACGCGACAAATATTCGGCTGCAGAGTATGCCCCTGACTGGGCTGAAGCCTGGGGCAAATAGCAATCCAGGCAATTGACAAATTAACTAATGGAATTTTCTAAAGCACCAGGATTGTCCCATCCTGGTGCTTTCAGCAAGTTACTGTTATTAAAGTCCGTAAAATCAATATATAATTGGCAATACTAAGGAGAATCAGAAGCGATGAACCAGGTCAATGAGGGCATGCAGCCAAAAGTGAAGACTAGCCCTAACGCCTTAGAAAGCCTGATCAGAACCCTGGATAAAGTGGCAATATTCAGTCGCTGGACCAATGTTCTGGGAATCGCCGTTCTCTTTTTAATGGTCTTTGTAACATTTATCGATGTGGTCATGCGTTATATTTTCAACGCTCCTATCAAAGGAGTCCTGGAACTGACAGAAGTTTTAATGATCGTCGCTGTTTTCCTGGGAATAGCTCATACTCAGAATCAGAAAGGCCATATCAGGGTAGACTTGTTGAGTGCGGCGCTTACACCCGGACGCAGGTTAGTTCTGGAATTTATCACAACAGTATTAGGAATAGGTCTGTTTATAGTTATTATCTGGCGGAGTATTATTAAGTTACTATCGTTTATTAATGTAAACGCCATGCATAGCCAGTATTTCCTTGTGCCAGATGCTCCTTTTAGTGCTATTTTAATACTTGGTTGCATATGCCTTTGTTTGCTACTCATCCGGGATCTTTTGAAACTAGCGTTAGAAGCCCGCTCACAACTTCTGGGACCTTTTCATTGGATACTCATGGTCGGTATCCCGATAATACTGATTATCGGAGCGATTTTTTGGATGCAACCAAATTTGGCACAATTAAGCCTACCTATAATTGGTCTAATTGGTGTGATTGTTTCTTTGATACTCTTCATTATGGCCATGCCCATTTCATTTGCTCTCATTCTCACCAGTTTCCTGTTTATTGGGCATATTAGAGGTTCAGCTACAGCTTTAAATATGCTGGGGACTGAGATCTTTCGGACTGTAGGTAATTATAACTGGTCAGTGGTAGCTTTCTTCGTGATGATGGGTTACCTTTGTTTTTATGCCCGGTTTGGGGAAGACCTGTTCCATGCGGCTTATAAATGGATCGGACACTATAAAGGAGGGATGGCTGTTGCGACCATCGGAGCCTGTACAGGCTTTGCCGCCATAGTGGGGGATTCCGTCTCCGCCTGTGCTACTATGGGTGCCGTCGCTCTACCTCAAATGAAAAGATACGGCTATGATGATCGCCTGAGTGTGGGATGTATCACCGGGGGAGCTAGCCTGGGTCCGATTATTCCTCCAAGTGTAGTTTTTATTACATATGGTTTACTTACAAGTATGTCAATTGGGGACCTATTTATCGCCGGGTTTATCCCTGGTGTTCTGATTGCTTTATGCTTTATTATCACAATTATTGTCTGGTGCAAAATGCGTCCAGATGCCGGACCGCCCGGACCCCGGGCGGGCTGGGGGGAAAGAGCAATCTCTCTTAAGGCTGGGGGACCAGTACTTATTCTGTTTATAGTGGTAATCGGAGGTATTTATACAGGTATCTTTACTCCAACGGAAGGCGGCTCTATTGGAGCCACAGCTGCCTTTATTTTAGCCCTCATTATGCGTCGCTGGAAATGGAATACGTTTACACAAGCCCTGCTGGATACCGGAAAGGTTGTCTCTATGTTTTTTTTGATCATTGTCGGTGGCATCATGTTTACGCGTTTTGCAGCCTGGTGTAATCTGACTGGAGCGATTTCAGACTTGATTGCCATTTCCGGATTAACTTCCTCGATGTATGTCATTATCGTCCTGGTCTTTTTATTTATCGCCGGATGTTTCATCGACTTAATGCCACTGATGATGATTGGTGTGCCGATCTTTCATCCAATTGCAGTGAGTCTTGGAATCGATCCTCTTTGGTTTGCCCTGCTGGTGTGTATATCTATCAATGTAGGCGCTTTTACGCCTCCAGTCGGTCTCAATATGTTTGTTGTTAAGGGTCTCAATCCAAATATTTCTATGAAAGCTATTTATAGTGGATCCATTCCCTTTGTAGCAGGTACAGTTTTGGCAATCATTATTATGTTTGCCGTGCCGGCTTTAATCACATGGTTACCCTATGCGCTAAAGTGATACATGACGAGTATTGGGTATTCCATCAACCGCTATAAAAGATTTTATTATCAAGTATTCAACCAGAACAATGGTATCTCGCTCATCAGTTAAAAAGAATGGTATTAAATCTAATAATAATCGGCACCTGTTCCATAATGATTTACTATCTGGATGAGTCGGTTTATCAGGCAATACAAATTATCTGAGAGAGGCCTTATCGGTCCTATTTACTATAATCATCTTCTAGCTAAAGTGAAGCGGTATCCGTTATAATGCCTCTATGGGATTAAAACTGCACTTTTATTACGGGTATATCATTGTCGCTGCCTCAGCCATCATCATGACCATGGTTTTTGGAGTTTTTTACAGCTATACTGTATTTTTCGATTCTTTATTGACTGATTTTTCCTGGAGCCATGCTGTTACATCGGGGGCTTTTTCCGTTGGAAACCTTATTGTCGGTTTAATGGGGATCGTTATTGGTCGCATCAGTGACCGTGTAGGTTCTCGAATTATTTGTTTCTTCAGCGGTATCTCGCTTGCCCTGGGATATTTTCTGATGTCCCGGGTGGCTTTCTCCTGGCAGATTTATCTGATATACGGTTTAGTGCTGGCGGTTGGGATTGGCGGACTGTTTCCCTCCTTACTTTCGACTATCGCCAGATGGTTTACCGCCAGACGAGGCACTATGACTGGAATTATTACCTGCGGTATAGGCATCGGCTCAATTATCTTTCCACCTCTGCTGAGCCGTTTTATTCTGGATTATGGCTGGCGAAATACCTATCTGATCGTTGCTCTGATTACCCTGGCGATCATGTTGCCGATGGCAATTCTCATCAAATCACGTCCGAATAATAACCAGATAGACAGTTCTGATAAATTAGTCCCCGGCCGAGTTGCTCAGGTTGGTGAAAGAGACCTTACTTTTCGCCAGGCTGTGGGAACCCGCCAGCTGTGGATGGGCGCCGCCGCCTTTTTCCTATTTGGTTTTTCCCAGTTTGCCATAATGGTTCATATCGTACCGTATGCTACCAGAGAAGGTATTTCTCCTGTATCTGCCGCCGGTATTCTGGGTGTGATCGGCGCCGGCAGCATTTTTAGCCGGTTGACCACCGGAGTAGCCGCGGATAAGATCCGGGTCAAACGACTGTTTTTCTATATTTCGTTGGTAAACCTGACAGCTTTTCTCTGGTTGCAAATAGCTCACCAGTTATGGGCATTATATATTTTTGGATTCATCTTCGGTATGGGCTATGGAGCTTCTTCAACAGTGACGTCACTTCTGGCAGCGGAGTTATTTGGTCTGCGTTCCCTGGCAAGCATTATCGGGATATTTGCCTGTAGTGCCAGCCTGGGTGGAGCCACGGGTCCAATCCTTGTAGGATACATTTTTGATATATCGCTAAGCTATCTTTGGGCTTTTGTAGCCTGCAACCTGGCAGCACTGATAGCCTTAATTATAGCGGTAACCCTGCCTTTGGCGCCGGATAGAGTCAGATCATCGAGCGCATAGTTTGGTAATGCTGATGATTGTAATAAGCCATTTTCCTGATTTCGGTACAGACTATTTCATACAAAGTATCGCCAAAGCAGAATTTAAGATAGATGTTTTTGTTCCAACTTGATATATTTAGTGCGAGTCACGCAAAACATGGATAATTCGGGAGGCAATATGGATGCCACTTTAGCTTTTGCCAGAAACATAGTCGATAACGGGTACGAAAACCTTCCTGCTGAGGCTATCACAATTGCCAAGCAAGGCATTCTTGACACTATCGGTGTGATGCTTGCCGCAAGTAGCCTGGGAGATGGGGTACAGGAGATTGTAAAGCTGGTTAAGGAGGGAGGCGGAAAGGCAGAGAGTACAGTTATTGCCGGCGGGATAAAAGTGCCAAGCTGGATGGCTGCCTTTGCCAATGGTGCCATGACCCATTCCATGGATTACGATGATGTCCATGATGAAGGCCAAACTCATCCTACCAGCCATGCCCTGATTGCTGCTCTGGCCGTAGCGGAAAAAGCAGGGAGAATAAGCGGAAAGGAATTTATTGCCGCAATCGCTCTTAGCTGCGATATGGTTAACCGGATGGGCATGGCTATTACAGAGGGTGTTGAGGAACACGGCTGGTTATCCCCCTCGGTTCTGGGATATTTTAGCGCCACTGCCGCGGCTGGAAAACTATTGGGCTTAACTGTACCGCAAATGGTAAGTGCCTTCGGTCTGGCGACTAGCCAGGCTTCAGGAAGTATGGCGGCCTGTTATGATACTACCTCGAAGGTGCGGGCGGTTCGAGATGCTTTTTGCGGGAAAGGAGGGGTTCTCTCAGCACTACTGGCTCAAAGTGGTGTTACCGGTATTGCCAACAGTCTCGAGACCAAGGCAGGCCTTTTTAATCTCCATTTTAGAGGAAAATATAATCCCGATATCTTAACTCATAATTTGGGAAAGACCTTTGAAGGAGTTAACAATAGCCTCAAACCATGGCCGACATGCAGGACTACTCATACCTACATTGATGCTACCCTGAGACTGCTAAAGGAGTATAATATCCAGCCGGGCAACATACGGGAAATTATTCTGGTGGTCGGTGATATGGCCCGTCCGCTCTGTGAGCCACTGGAGGAGAGACGAAAGCCCCAATTAGCAATCGGTGCCAAGAACAGCCTGCCTTTTGTTATTGGCGCAGCGGCAGCTCGAAGAAGGGTGGTTATCGGAGATTTCTTCTCGGAGGGACTAAAAGATCCCTCAACACTGCAAATTGCGCCGGCTGTA
>JAQULX010000043.1:0-6555 GCA_028718465.1 Dehalococcoidales bacterium
GGGCTTTAATGGGGTTATAACGAGGAAATTTGGGTCTGAAAAATATTATCAAGCCGTTTTTTCTTGCCTGGAAGGGGATCTAACCATAAAAATTAAAGGTCTACCAAATTTGATGGTGGATTTTGGTCATATTTTATCGAAAAGATTCGTAAAAACAGACCAGCTTGAGTTCCCTTATTTTTTTCTTTTTACTACAAAGTCTGCCAGGTCTAAAAGAGACTGGCGGCTGGAATTTTGCGTTAACTCTTTTATCGAATTGCAGGCCTTGTCGCAGTAACAGCTGGCTATCTTAGAGCAATCATCCACAATGGACGAACTGCGGACCTGTTCGATAGCGATGGCGATGTTTTCCGTCCTTTCCCGATTTTCAAACAGGCGCTTGACCGGGTTATCAGGAGGATAGCGCTCATTCAAAAGCATGGCCGGCAGAGTGAGGGTCCCCTGCCTCAGGTCGGACCCCGCCGGTTTGCCCAGCTCGGCTTCGGTCCCTGTGAAATCCAGGATATCGTCTATTATCTGGAAAGCCAGACCCAGGTTATATCCATAGTCTTTCAGAAGCTGGACAGCGCTCTCCGGAGCCTGACTGAGGATACCGCCGGACTCGGTGGAAAGACAAAACAAAGACGCGGTCTTGCCATAGATTCTCCGGACGTAGTCTTCACGGCTCTGGTTCAGATTAAAGGCATTTTTAGCCTGGTTAAGCTCTCCGCTGGAAATAATCATCAGCGTTTGAGAGAAGATCCTGAATGCCCGGATACAATTCGTGTCGGAGGCTTCAACCCCGGCTTTGGCAAACATATAGTCACCCAATAATACGGCCGGGTCTACTCCCCATAGTTTGAAGACCGTGGGCCGTCCTCTGCGGGTGTTCGACTTGTCTATGGCATCATCATGTATCAGGGTTGCAGTATGCAATAGTTCGATTGCCGTCGCCATATGCAACAGAGGTTCGAGGCGGTAATTATAAAACATGCCGCAAAGTAAAGTGAGAGCAGGGCGGATCCTTTTCCCGCCGGTTGCAAGACTGAGGTCAAGCAGCTGGGACAACCAGTCGAAGTCTACCTGACTGACTGACTTGATACATTCCTCCACCTTCAGCAGGTCGTCTTTAACGGGAGCGTAAATCTGATTCAGTTCCAATTATCTGCCTCTCTATTCAACCAGCGTATGCTCCAGCCGGTTATTCTCTTCTTCGATCTGTTTTTCATCCAATTTGGTAAACAGCGGTTCCGGTGAAATCAGTTTTTGTCCGGAAGACGGCAGTGTGAACTGCCAGCCGCAGGCCTGCACCGTTCCGGAATACCCCAGATATTCATGGAGCTTTTGAGAACTGAAAGGGAGAAACGGATAAAAAGCGGTCCTGAGGCAAGACAGGACAGATATGGCCATATATAAAGAAGCGCCCGCGGCGGCCTTGTCCTGCTTAATTGCTTTCCAGGGGGCCTTTTCGTCGAGATAACGGTTGGTTTCTTGCGCGAGGGACATAGCCGCTTTAATCGAATCTTTAAACCGACACTGACCGATCAGGTCTCCGACGGTGTTGAGGGTATTCCGGGCTTTATCCAGGAGGGCATTGCTCTGGCTGTCCGGAACGCCCTGTGCAGGGATCATGCCGTCAAAGTTTTTGTAAGTAAACGTCAATACCCGGTGCGCCAGGTTGCCATATGTGGCCACCAGTTCGTCATTGTTCCGGCGGTAATATTCCCGCCATGAGAAATCGGTATCGGTAGTTTCCGGCATATTGATGGACAGCAAATAGCGCAGCGGGTCAACAGCGTAACGGTCCAGGTAGTCCGGGACCCAGACTGCCCAGTTGCGGCTGGTAGAAAATTTTTTTTGCTCGAAAGTCAAAAACTCATTGGCGGGAATATCATAGGGTAAGTTCAAGCCGCCGTAACCCATCAGTATAGCCGGCCAGATGATGGTATGAAATACGATATTGTCTTTACCGATGAAATAGTAGGCCCGGCAGTCCTCGTTTTGCCAAAACTGTTTCCATTTTTCGTCATCATGGATGATCCCGGCCCATTCTTTGGCGGCGGACAAATACCCAATTACCGCATCGAACCATACGTAGATGCGCTTGCCTTCATAACCGGGCAGGGGAATCGGGACGCCCCACTCCATGTCCCGCGTAATAGCCCTGTCTTTAAGCCCTTCTTCCAGATAATGTCTGGTGAATTGATATACATTAGGCCGCCAGTAGGTTTGCGGTTTTACCCATTGGATGAGCCTCTCCTGAAAAGCGCTCAGCCTTAAGAAAAAGTGTTCCGAGTATTTGAACTCAGGCTCTGTCCCGCAAAGCCGGCAGCGGGGTTTAACCAGGTCCACCGGGTTGGTCGGTTTGCCGCAGTTATCGCACTGGTCTCCCCGGGCCCCGGTAAATGCACAAAACGGACAGGTGCCTTCAATATAGCGGTCGGTCAGAAAGCGCTTATCGTTCGGGCACCATGCTTGCAGTACTTTGTCCTTGTAGATATAGTCATTCCCCAACAATTTCAGGAAGACATCCTGGGTCACTGCGATATGGTTATCGGTATTGGTATTGGTGTACAGATCAAAGGAAATTCCCAGTTTGTTAAATGTATCCACGAACTGGTTGTGGTAATGAGTGGCTACCTGTTCCGGGGTTTTTCCTTCCTGCTCGGCTTTGATGGTGATCGGGGTGCCGTGTTCATCGCTGCCCGAAACCATCAGGACTTCATTCCCTTTCGCTCGATGGTAACGGGCGAAGATGTCTGCCGGCAAATAAGCCCCGGCCAAATGCCCCAGATGCCGCGGCCCGCTGGCGTAAGGCCAGGCGACCCCTATGAAAATCTTTTCTCCCATGGACTATCTCCTGGATAAAGCTATCTTTTCTCCTGTATTATCATAATACAGGCTGGATTAATCATTACTCAAGTTAAACAATACCTCAGCGTCCTCTTTAGCTGAACCGGGCTTGACCATGCCCTTATTATGGCAGCAATTCATGCAGAGCTTTTGGCCTTTCCCACTTTCCTCTTCAACAAAAAGGTACCGTTCCGGGTAAAGAATGGTCTGATGGCATTCATCACATTTAATATTTCCCAATGAAATACATCCGCGGCGCAATGGTCTACTCCTTAATCTATTTTAATCCAGGCCTGATAGAGTTCTTTTCTGGAGAGGCCGGACTGTCCGGCCACCTGGAAGACAGCCTGCCTGGCAGTCAGGCCGGATTGTTTTAGCTGGCGCAGGCTCTTTACAATATCTGCGTTAATTCCGGGCTTGCCGGTATCGGTTTTCCCTTCTATCACCAGGGTGAATTCGCCTCTGGGAGCGGTGAAATGGGTGATCGCCTGGCTGAGGGTTCCCCGGAATATTTCTTCATGTAATTTGGTCAGCTCTCGGCATATCGCAGTCTTCCTGTCGCCCAGGATATCCAGCATATCTTGCAGGGACTCCGTGATGCGGTGAGGCGACTCGAAAAGCAGCAGGGTTGATTTCTCATTGACTCTGGATTGGAGAAGGCGGCGGCGCTCAGCAGACCGGTGCGGTAAGAATCCCAGGAAGCAAAAACTGTCTGTTGGCAGTCCCGAGACCACCAATGCCGTGATAAGGACTGATGGACCGGGGATGGGGATTATGGGAATGCTGCGCCGGTTGGCGGCGAGGATTAATTCGTAGCCGGGATCGGAGATGCCCGGCATTCCGGCGTCTGAAACCAGCGCCACGTCCTCATTTTCTAATCGACTTAGAATATAATCCAGCTTGGTCAATTTATTGTGCTCATGATAGCTTGTTGTGGGTGTCTTGATATCGTAGGCGGAGAGAAGTCGGCGAGTTTTCCGGGTATCTTCAGCCGCTATCAGCCTGGCTTCCTTCAGAACACGGATAGCACGCAGGGTAATATCTTCCAGGTTGCCGATTGGGGTAGCCACAACATACAATGCAGGCATTTTTTGCCTTCCTAGCTGCCGATATTATAACTGAAAATCAATGGTTCGTCCAATTATTATTATGATGACAGGGTTATTGACTGATGAGATATCATCTCTGGCCGTAAATGCTGAACGGAACCGCAGTGGAGCGAAGCATATCACACTTCCCTGACATGCTGGAGGCCTGCGGATGGGCAGGCCGAAGCGATTTGTATCTTAACCTGGTGGTGAAATAAGATATGGTCAAGGATGCAGTAGACCCCAGGCGACACCTCACAATAACTATTTTAGGTGAATCACGCAGGCGCCCTATTAATATTTTTTTAAAATTAACCTTGAATGACGTATAGTCAAATCATATCCGAACATTTACACAATACGATTATCGGGTTATGATAAAGGTAGTGAGGATTAAATAAAACACCTTAAGGCAGGTAGAAATATGGATCTATTTTTTTATTTTCCTATGAATTTTCTAAATAACAAACAGAATGGGGAATATGAATTTAAAGACTACACATCTGATAATTTTTCTCCAATCGACTTCTCAAAAAACGAGCTAAAAACGAATGTTGTATCCAAAGCATTACAGCCTAACAAATCTATGAGCAGGCTGGATTCTCTAGAAGCTGATAATTAGAGAAGCAGGCAGGACATACGCTCCTTTACTAACTCATGTTACGGCTATAGTACGGTTTTGCAGGTTGACCCCTTTAATCATTCTCCCGGCAGTATTATCATAGTGCCAGGTGAGGAGTCCATTCTCATCGGTACAGGGTTTTTCTTCGATGGTATCATCGATGATTATAATGCCTTCCTCTGTTTCCACCCGCCGGATGGTGGATTTAGTCAGTCGCCGCAGATGCTGGCTGGTGAAATCTTCTTCAGGGAAAAAGCTGGTGATTTTATCATGGATGATGCTTCCGACTGTGGCCTTTTCTAATCCGGCAGCGGTGGTTTTAACTGTGGAGTCTATGAGGTAATCTGTATATAAATCAAAATAATGGCAGGTTCATATTTCTATTTTAACTGATCGCTTATTTTACTTGAGTTGCCACACTTTTTGTTTAGTCAAGCCGTAACATGAATTATTAATAAGTAGTGGGAAGAAATATGCTGAATGTTGGCTCGCAATGCATTCAAATTCCTCTCGTTTTTAAGAGGTGGGTCCTTATTTGAAGACGATGTCTTATTATCAAACCTGTAACCTACAGGGCTTGCCGCCTCTTTTTGTTGATGTATATGTATATCATAATACCAATGGCAATCACCGCTGCAATCAAACTTCCAAATAACCACCAGGTAAAAGGTGAGGCTGGTTTATCCGGGGCAGGCGTTGTTGTAGACGGAGCCGTTGGGGAAGCCTGCGTCGGAACAGCAGTCGTCGGGGATGGTGAAGCAGTGGGTGATGACGACGGCAGCGGACTGGCCGGCTGAGTGGGCGTCGACGGCGGTGTCGGCACCTGGGTCGGCGTCACTTCACCCAGCAGCCCATAGGTGCTGAAGTGAGTGATTGAGGCTGTAACTGTCCCGGTCTGAGTATCGACCTGGCCGTCCAGAGCCTGCCACTGCGTCCCGTCCCAGAAAGCGATATACAGGTCTTCTTCGCTCATTCCATCAGGCAGGGCGGCAGGGTTATAGCTGAAGCTGAGTCTGACAGCGGGGTCAAAGGCAGCCCCATCCGGACCAAAGCTGTAAGCCAGGACCAGGGCGTGATCCGCCGGGGGAGCCGGAGGATCAGTTAGAGTCTCGAGGGTAAGGGCTGAGACCACTTCCCGGACATTTCTCGTTATCCTGGTGCCCTTGCTCCATTCCAGAGTCAACTTGCCGTCAGCCGACTTAAGCTGGGCTGCCGTCCGGGTACCGCTGCTGCCGGTCTTCAAGGCTGTTGCCGAATCCCATCCGGTCAGCCTGACTGTTACTGCGGACGACCCGCCTCCGCCTCCGCCGGATGAGCTAGTGGTAAAGACAGCGGTAATAATCTTATTATTATCTACGGTTACTTCCAGTGGATTGGCTATGCCGCCGGCGTCGCCGCTCCAACCATTGAAAGTCCAGCCGGGGGCCGGTGTGGCTGTAAGCCGGACCATCTCTCCCGGATCAAACAGGTCTTGATCAGGGTCCTTCGTGACCGTACCCTGCCCGGTTGTGTTGACTGTCAGCAAGTACTGGTTATAGGCAAAGATAGCTGTAATAGTCTTATCGCTGTCCATCACAATATTCACCGGATTGAGAGAGCCGGTCAGGTCACCTGACCAGCCGATGAAGTTCCAGCCGGGGGCGGGAACGGCGGTCAAGCGGACGGTATCTTCGTAATCATAGTCAGCCTGGTCAGGAACTCGGGCAATGCTGCCGCTGCCGGTCACACTGGTAGTTAAAATACAGGTCCTGATAATGAAGTTAGCAGTAATATTCTTATGGGTATTTATGTTTACATTCAGTGGATTGGCTTTACCATTGGCGTCGCCGCTCCAACCATTGAAAGTCCAGCCGGGGGCCGGTGTGGCTGTAAGCCGGACCGGCTCCCCCGGATCAAACAGGTCTTGATCAGGGTCCTTCGTGACCGTACCCTGCCCGGTTGTGTTGACTGTCAGCAAGTACTGGTTATAGGCAAAGATAGCTGTAATAGTCTTATCGCTGTCCATCACAATAT
>JAQULX010000043.1:6655-12172 GCA_028718465.1 Dehalococcoidales bacterium
TCACCGGATTGAGAGAGCCGGTCAGGTCACCTGACCAGCCGATGAAGTTCCAGCCGGGGGTGGGAACGGCAGTCAACCTGACGGTATCTTCATAATCATAGTCAGCCTGGTCAGGAACTCGGGCAATGCTGCCGCTGCCGGTCACACCGGTAGTTAAAGTATAAGTCCTGACAGCAAAGTTGGCAGTGATGTTCTTATGGGTATTCATGTTTACAGTCAGCGGATTGGCTGTGCCGCCGGCATCACCGCTCCAACCGCTGAATTTCCAGCCGGGGGCCGGTTCCGCGGTGATTTTTGCCGACGCTCCTGTTAAATAGGTGTGATCTCCTGCTTCCGGAGTCACAGACCCGCCGCCGGCAACTGCCGTGGTTAGAATGCGGGTGCTGGTATTGATTTTAAAGTCCCTTTCGGCTGGAGAACCATAGACATAATTATCCGGGGTATGAGTAGAATCGCAGCCCGGATACCAGTATTCATACCACTTTTCCTGTCCGATACCGAACTTGATGGTATGTACCGCAACTTGATCGCTGTAAACTTCAATATAACGATATGCCGACGGTAAGTTGAACACTGCCCCTGCGCCGACATAAGCTATGCCGTTAATAATTTTGGTACCAACTATGTGATTGTGTCCCGAGAAATAGGCCAGTACATTGCCGTGAGACTCTAAAAAATTTCTAACTATCGACCCGTTGCCGTGTCCCATCCAGAAATAGTCGGCATAACCTTCATCTCTGAATTGCGCGGGGGTTTGATGATGGAACACAAAGGCTGGTCTTCCTGCATTTTCCTGTAATACAGTGTCCAACCAGTTTAGCATCGATGGATTGGAGAGGCTCTCACCTAACCCCTGGGTTAAGGCACTGTAATCGCACTCGGCCCCGGTTAAGATAAAGATGTATCCTTCTCTTTCGACGGCAAAGCAATAAGTATCGCCAAATAATTCGTAGTAGGTCTGACCTCGATACCCCGGTGCTTCCCCGATATGGTCATGACCGGCGACTATAGTATAGTGCGGAGCATACAATGTATCAAAAATGTCCTTGAATTTATAAAGGCCTCTGACATCATCGGCATTGTCACCAGTCAGGACCACCATGTCTGGCGTGGGGAAATAAGTTTGATCGTTAACGCTGGTTACAAAGCTGGTAAACGGTTTTGAATAATTCAGATTAGGTAAAACATGAGTATCTGTCCCTACAACAAAAGATAGGAGGGGCTCGTCCTTGTATTCGAAGGTTGCATCCGGAATAACGATCTCACCAGCAGGCGTCACCATTGAAATTTTATACCGGCCTTTCTCAGCCAGGTCAGCTCCGTTGAAATCGGCAGGATACTCCAGCTGGAAATGCTGCTGTGACTGAGGCGGCAGGAGGACATTACAGGAAAATTCGCTTAAGTCAGGAGCGATGACTTTCAGGGTTGCATCAAGAGGATAGTCGGCAGAGTCAACCAGGAAACTGATGTTCACGGGTTCAGGTTCATAGAAAAATCTTTTCTGGATATCCAGGTGGGACACCAGCCAGTAATCCAATTCTGTGACCTTGATGTTACGGAATTCACTATGAAAACCTTCTGAACCCACACCGATGGAACCGGAACGGGAATAGACGTTGAGATCGCCTTTATAGAAGAGTTTAAGCTGTCCGTCGATATAAACCTCGATCATGTTGCCGTAATTCACAATCGAAGCGGTGTGCCAGTCATTATCTTTTAACATGGATGTTGACGCCAGAATCGGGCCGGTTACATTTTCCTCGAAAGACACTAACTGTATTTGACCGGCCTGACCGATAAATAAACACAATGATTCAACCTGGCTGCCATGATGCTTTTCGTTAAAATATAAAATGGTATATCCTTCACAATCAATCTCTCCCAGTCTTCTGAACTCAGCCTGGTAGATATAGCCCTGTCCTTCGACAGGGATACCGGGTACTGCCAGAGAGAAGACCGGGGTTGTTGTCGGATCAGTCCTGTATACTCCTTCATCAGCCTCAAAACTTCCTCTCACCTGATTCCAGTCCTCGAATGAACTGACAGGCAAAGCGATGTCCAAAACCTGATACTGTCCGAATGAGGTATATCCATAGTTGATTATATCTTCGTTATATTTAATGAAATTAGCCTTAATAGTCTTGTCATTGTCCATAATAACGACTGTGGTTGCCGCAGTGGCGTCTATGATATTATCGGCCCCGGTCCAGTTCAAGAAATGATAACCGGGGCTGGCTACGGCTGTGAGATTAACTTCTTCCATATAATCGGCTATATATGGTGAGGCCGGAGCAGTGACTATCCCTCCAGTCCCTGCCGCTATCTCCAGAATACAGGTACCGGAGAAATTAGCGGTTACTGTCTTATCGGAGTCCATAAAAATATGTAAAATATTGTCGGAGCCGCTGGCATCCCCGCCCCATTCTATGAAGTGATATCCCTCATCAGGGATAGGGGTTAGCGTTACTATCTCCCCATGGTTGTAGGTAGCCTGGTCGGGGTCCCGGGAAACACTGCCGTGCTCAGCATCAACCGTTAAGGTATAAGTATTGATTTCGAAGTTGGCCGTGACGGTCGTATCTTCCAGCATGGTAACGGTTGTCTCCGCGGCCTCAGGATCAGCGATATTTTCAGACCCGCTCCAGTTTACAAGGTGATACCCATCGTCAGGGATAGCAGTCAATTCAACAATAGAGCCTGCTTCATAGGGTCCCGTGGCAGGGTCCAGCATGACAGCGCCATTCTCGGCGACTATTGTTAAATTAAAGGGGCCTGCCTGCGCGCTTACGGTGGTCATTGCCCCTGATAAAGATGCCAGTGTTGCTGTGATTAGCAATACTGGCATGACTGGTCTTAAGATATTTGACTTCAAAGTAGTATGCATTATGTTTCCTCTGTCCTGCCCCTCTGCCACCGCTTATTAAAAAAACCGGCATTATAGACTAATGCCGGTTTCACTATTAGCTCCCTATCACCCAAGTGACCACATTACAGGTGATAGTTCATCGCATCCATTGGGGGTATCCTGTTACTGTTCTTAATTTAATTTTACTATGTGCAATTTGCCTGTCAATTGGTATTATCTACACTTTAATTAACTTTTCTTCCCAATTTGTGAACCAAACCGCGCTCCGGAGGCGATTTATTCTACATCGGCGGCTGGCCAGCATTGAATAAGGTAAAGGTAACCCCCAGAAATTATTAAATTATTGATTGAGCATCATGAATGGAGATATCAAAGAGGAATGGGCATGATCATCAGAGAAGCAGTAATGAAAAATCCGGCAGGATTAAATAGTGATCAGGGCGCTGCGACATCGAAAGGTTGGCTGGCAGCGGGCGTCAGATTGCCGCTGGTAGCTGTCAGCGTATATCCGGACCCTGCCAGATCGATAGCGAGGTCCTCGAATTCTGCCAGTCCTCCCAGCCCCCCATCGGCGACGAGAGTCAGGGTGCCTGAAAGCACTGCCCCGGCGGCCCCGGTACCAGGAGTAATCACGACGGTAATGGAGTCCCTGGCGCTGAGAGTAACATTGCCGTAGATGTCCTCAACAGCTACTTTAGGCTGGCCCTCAAACGGTCGTCCGGCAACAGCTTCAGAAGGCTGCACTGTGAATTCCAGCTTGGCTGGGGTGGTATGTTCTATTGAGAAAGGTGTGCTCTCCGCTGGTTCCAGAGTACCGCTGGTGGCCGTAAGCGTGTATTCCCGGTTGGAGGTGTTTAATTGTATATCCGTAAACCGGGCCAGGCTGTCGACCATCGGAACCGTGACGGTCCCGGAAAGGGCCGCGGTCCTTGGTGCTGTTCCTGTAGTAATGCTCAGTGTCACCTCTCCTTCATAACCGGCAACCTGGTTTCCAAAGCGGTCCTGAACTGTAACCTCCGGTTGTGTCGTCAACGGTGATCCGGCTGTGCCCTCGGACGGTTGGACGGCGAAAACCAGTTTAGCCGGCGTCCCGGGCGAGATATTGAAAGGTGTGCTGATCGCCGGCGTCAGATCGCCGCCGGAGGCTGTAAGGGTATAGCCTGTTCCGGCTTTATTTACAGAGAGATTCTGAAAGCGGACTTCTCCTTCGACTGCATTTACTGTCGATGGGCCGAAAAGTCCGGCGCCGCTTGATCCGGTGCCGGATGTTATGGTCAGGTTTACCGGCAGGATAGAGCTGGTAATTATGTTGCCGCTGGCATCCTGGATAACCACTACCGGCTGGGTGCTGAGAGCAGAACCGGCTACAGCATCTCCGGGCTGTGTGATAAAGGCCAGTTTGGCCGGTGTTCCCGACTGGTCCGTGAGTGGTGAAGGAGAGGCTGGTGCAGGCTCAGTCCCTGCCTGGCAGCCTGTCACGATAGCCAGAACGGTCGATAGAATTATGAAAACAGCGAGAAAATTCTTTCTCATGATTACTTCCAGATATATTTTAGTGTATAATATATTTCTAAATCCAGCGGGTCGTTTAGAACTATTATAAAAGACTATCCATGGCCCTGGCAAGCGAGGCGAAATACGGTATGGTGATGGCTGCTCCAGAGTTTATCGACTTTTTAAATTGACAAAATAGCTGTCATTAGCCGGTGATATAATCCGCCCACGTAGAAAAATCGTTTTTCTGTAATACGGTGAAACGGGCAAGTGCAAAAGCAAGAGAGTGATAATCGCTAATATCCGGAGTGATCCAATTCGTCATCAATAGCAGCCTGATATTATTAAAAGAAATTTTCAAGAGGGCATCTCCATTTTGCGGTTTGATAGTTTATTTCATGTAAGGTGCAGTACATTATCTAAATATTGTATAAGGAGTAGATGATGGATGGACAAAAAGGAAAACTGGCAGACGCAAGTCATTTAAGCGAGGCAGAGTGGAACAAGGCTATTGACGAATGGTTCGAGAAGAAGAACCTGAATAGAGGACAAAAGTATATACCTACAATAGGGATATACCCGGCCAACGTGAAAGTTGGCTATCAAACCGGACAAAATAATGAGTATGTCAATACGGATTTAATTCGGCATTACGCAGACGCCATTGGTGATAAGAATCCTTTATGGCGGGATGAGGAATATGCCAAAACCACCAGGTGGGGGGGAATAATCGCTCCGCCGACTTTTATGGACTGCATTGCCCCTACTTTCACCCAGGATAAGACCACTTTGCCTCCCGGAGTGCGGGTTTTTCCCGCCGGAGCCAGGCGCCAGTGGTTTGGCGTATTCCGTCCTGGTGACAAGATCCATGTTCTGGAGGAATCACTGGGTGTTGAAGAGAAAAAGACCAGAGATGTCAAACCGTACCGATTATTTCTGGAGCATACGCGTAGAGTCTACGTCAACCAGCGAGAAGAAGTGATATCTGATGTGGATTGCCGCATGGTAATGCCGACTTTCCATCGATTCGAGGACCAGAGTACGGCTTATGAACAGGGCCAGGAAAAACCACATTATGCTCAGGAACAACTGGACGAAATTCACAGGGCTTATGAACAGGAAAAACCACGGGGTGCGAACATATTATACTGGGAGGA
>JAQULX010000044.1 GCA_028718465.1 Dehalococcoidales bacterium
AAAATGAAAAGGGCTTAATATATAAGATATCCCGCTTACCAGTCCGTCCCGGGACCAATCCATAATACTTCGTAATCCAATAATGACCCGGAGGCATACGATGGGCATCCGCCCGCTTTGTGGTGTTTACGGCGGCAGAGCCAGAGAATGTTCTTCCAATATAATAACCCTCCGGATTCCGTAGAAAACAGGAATGGAATTAAGAGAATGTTAAAACACTAAACCAAGTCAGGGCGAGATTTTCACCATGTTATACTATATGTATGGAATATTGATACCATATACCAATCGCATCCAGGAGGTTTAAAATGGCGGAAATAGAAAGTATCGTCAGGACAACTATGGGGGAAATCGAAAAGATGCTGAACACAAAAACCGTGGTCGGCGATCCGATCATGGTTAACGGAAAGACGCTCATTCCACTGATAGCGGTTGGATTCGGTTTCGGCGCCGGGGCCGGTTCCGGCAAGACCATGATGAAAGAGTCGCAGGAAGGCACCGGGGGCGGTACGGGTGGCGGGGCCGGCATCCGACCAGTGGCTGTAATAATCAGTGATGAGAGCGGGATTAGAATAGAGTCTATCAAGGGCAGTATGGCAGCAGCCATGGAAAAAGCAGTGGAGGCAGGTATGCAGATGGTATCGCGGCGAAGGGGAGGCCGTACCCCCTCCGGAGAACAACCCCGGGAAAACGAAACTTATGAAGGCGGCGGGGGATAATTGTGGATTGTAATCGCCGCTGTTATCGGTGGGCTGATTCTTCTGGTTGTCCTGATAACAGCGATACCCTTAGACCTGGCGTGGCGGCTGGAAGTCTACGGCAAACCCAGGCTTAGCCTGAAGTGGTCATGGCTGTTCGGCCTGTTGAGCCGGGAGATAAAACCGCGTAAGCGTGCTCCCAGGAAACCCCGGACGCCGGCAAAACGCCGGTTTCACCCGAAAAAGACCGCTGAAGGGATCCGCGCCGCTTTAGGCTATCTGGGTATCAAGGGTCTGATAAGACAGATTGTCAGGTTGACCGGGAGCATTCTACACCGTCTTAATATCAGGGAAATGCAAGCCGAATTCATCGTCGGCCTGGACAATCCCGCGGACACCTTTTACATATTCGCATTGGCGGAGCCGGTCAACCGGATTCTGGACAACTTCCAGCCTTATCCGGTTAATATCATACCTTCTTTTATAGAGCCGGTCTTCGAAGGGTATTGCACTGGGAAAGTCAGAGTATACCCTATCAGGCTGGCTCCACCTGTGATCCGGTTCATCTTCTCTTTGCCTGTGCTAAAGGTGTTAGCGAAAGTAATTTCAACCAGATGGAGAAGAAAAAGGTAAACGTCGAAGATCCTGTCAAAGTCTCCGGACTGACCGTGATACCGATCACCCGGACGCTGGTCTGCGGCTGGCAGGATCACCGCCGCCTTTCCTTCCTCGGATTGAAGAGACCTCTTTATGTTCTGGTCCTGCGTCCGGCGACAGCGGTAAAAGCGTTCGACAGCGAGGGTAAGGAAGTCTCCCTGGAACTGATAGTATCACGCCATCCGGAGTTAAAAGACCGCATCAAGGTTGAATAATTTAATCAGGCCCCTTATTATCCAGTGTATTCAATCTTTTTGGCATAAGATTGTATTAATTTATTAGGAAAACCAGTGCCGGACATAGTGAAGTTGATCATAATTCCTTTCTCAGGCCGTTTGTTCCCTGTTGAAGTCCATAAAGCGATAGCCCAGGCCCCGTTCGCTGAGGATATAGCGGGGATTCCGGGGGTCTTTCTCGATCTTTTGTCTGAGGTAAGTAATATATAGCCTCACATACTGGTCTTCATCACGGTATTCGGGTCCCCACACCCGGGACAACAGGGTCTCATGAGTCAGCAGCCTGCCCGGGTTCGAGACCAGTTGAAATAGCAGCCGGTATTCGGTAGCTCTGAGCTTGATCTCCCGACCCCGCACAAAGACCTTGCGCTGGTCAAAATCGATTTTAAGATCATCGTCTACCACTATCTCCGATCTGCGCTGGGAGTTCTCCGGCTCAACCCGCCGCAATACCGCCCTTACCCGCGACACTAATTCGCGGGGACTGAACGGTTTGGTTATGTAATCATCCGCCCCCAGGTCCAGGCCCCGCACTCGGTCTTCCTCCTCCCCTTTGACGCTCAGAAAGATGACCGGCACCTGGGACAAATCGCGGACCTTTTTCAGGGTCTCGTAACCGTCCATATCCGGCATCATGATATCCAGGATAACAATATCCGGCATCTCTTTAATGATCTTCTCCAGGGCTTCATAACCGTCCGCAGCGCTGATAACGTTGAACCCCTCCAGCTTGAGATTCATACTGACAAGCTGGACTACGCGGGGCTCGTCATCCACAACCAGGACCTTATTTTTGTCTGGCATACTCTTCCTCCACAGGCAGGGTAAAGGAAAACTCGGCGCCGCGGCCGGCGCGGCTGGAAGCCTCCAGCTTGCCTCCGTGCGCTTCAATAATGGACTTGCAAATATAGAGGCCCAGCCCGGTTCCCCGGATCTTGAGGGACTGTCCTTTCTTTCCCCGGTAGAACTTCTGGAACAGATTATCAATATCACCGGCGGAAATGCCGATGCCCTCATCAGCGACCGTTACCTGGATCCCGCCGGCCAGCTTCCGCCCGAAAATCAGCACTTTTCCGCCGCGCGGAGAGTATTTGACTGCATTCTCAATCAGGTTGGTCAGGACCTGCTCCATCATCTGCGGTTCAACCATTGCCGTGGGGAAATCTGCCGGAAAATCAATTTTAAACTCATGGAGCCTGGAGTGGTTGCTTATGCGGCGAATCACTTTCCTGGCCAGGGCCGGAAGCTGGACCGGCTCCTTTTCCAGCTTTAAAGCTCCTGTGCTCAGGCGCGAAGCCAGGAGCAGCTTGCTCATCACCTGGCTCAACCTGTCGCTTTCTTCCTCAACGGCCTGGAGCCCCTGCCGGACCGTTTCCGCATCCCATTTCCCATCCTTACGGCTCAAGGTGCTGGTATAGCCTTTTATAATAGTCAACGGCGTCTGGAGTTCATGCCCGAGCATAGAGAGAACAGCTTCGCGAAAATCTTCCATCTCTTTTGCTTTGGACATATCCCGGACATTGATCACAGCATTAAGCGGCTTGCCCTCAGCAGTCCGGACAATGGAATACACCATCAACACGTAAACATCCCGGCCGTCCTTGGTCCTGATAATTCCATCCTGCTCAAATATCGGCTTATCGCCCGCAGAGGGGACCTGCATCGGACACCGCACAGCGCAGAGATTCTTTCTTTCCGGGTCCGAAAAACAAAGCACGCGGGAGCACTTCCTGCCCAGAACCTCATCTCTTAGATAGCCGGTCAGCTTTTCCATAGAAGAATTAAAGCCCAGGATGCGGCACCGCGCATCAATACTCAGAATACCGTCGGCGCTGTTCTCCAGGATGAACTCGATCCTTTTCTTCTCCTCCGCCAGGTGATAAGCCAGCCTGGCATTCTGGAGAGCGATGGCCGCCTGCCCGGCAAAAGCGGCCAGTACCGGTTGGTCGATCCCGGAAAACGCCCCGGAATCCAGCGCCCGCAGCACGTAGATAAGTCCGATTGATTTTCCGCCGATATTAAGAGGCAAGGCGATAATCGGGTTTTGCTTCACACCATCACACGAAGCCGGCAGGTCCAGGTCCGGCCGGAGGTCCGAGAGAAGATCATAGCTGTTGCGGCTCCCCGCCAGATCAGGAGCGACTTCTATCAGAATGGGATCAAGATGCGCCAGGGCTTCTATGCTCAGCCCGTAAGAAGCGGCGGGAAGAAATCGGTGTTCCGCTTCATCCCAGACGCCCACTACCCCGGCACAACCGCTCAAGGCTGTTACAGCATTCTTCAATATTAACTGGAGCGTGGCTTCTATATCTACCTTTTCTAAAGATGCCCCGGGTATTTGGACCATACTCTTACAGCTCCCTCCTTACCGTCATCTTAAAATCTGGGACAGCCTGGAACAAACCAAAATTAATCATATTTTCTAACGTTATTCTAACATTATATGGTTTATATTATAATTAGCAGTCGAGAGGTTGGACTGCTAACAAGCCTGAAGTACCTTAAGAACTGATTCTGGTCAAAATTTAGCATAAGGAGGGGCAAGATGCAAAGAGGAGGATTTGTACAGAAGACCAAATGCCCTAAATGCGGTGGAAATGTTTATCTGGACTCAGACCATTACGGCTGGTTCGAACAGTGTCTACAGTGCGGATTTACCCGGAATATGAAGAAAGTCGACCCGGTTAAAGCTGAAGACAATTATAAATATCTCGCTGATCCAAATGAACATGTAGTTCAATTAAGATAAACAATGAGAGGAGGTATATAGAAAATGACAATGCAACGCTGGGAACCCTTTAAAGAAATGATGACCCTCAGGAACGCCATGGACAGGTTATTTGAAGACAGTTTTGTACGCCCTTCGGTATACCTTCAGGAGACTGGTGGGACGCTGCCGCTGGATGTCTACCAAACGCCGAATGAAGTGGTGGTGAAAGCATCTCTGCCCGGGTATAAACCGGAGGAAGTCAATATCTCCATCACCGGGGATATCTTGACCATCAAAGGCGAACACAAAGAGGAGCAAAAGGTCAAAGAGGAGAACTACTGGCTGAGGGAGCGCCGCTATGGGACTTTCAGCCGTTCGATCACACTTCCACTGGAGGTAGTCAGCGATAGAGCCGAGGCTTCCTTCGATAACGGAGTATTGACACTGACTCTGCCCAAGGCTGAAGAGGTCAAACCGAAGCAAATCAAGGTCAGGCCCCAGGCTGCCATTGAAACAAAGAAGGGATAAAGTCATTTGCTGATGCCGGGACCTGCCGGTCGGCAGGTCCCGGCATTACAGTGTTTATTTATTATAAATGGTTGCAGAGCAGACCCGAAAAAGATAAACTTTACAGGGGGTTGGCTCTGCAACCTTATAGTCAACTGATACCTTTAACCCGATTATTTTTTAGGAGGATTCAATGCCGTTATACGACTATCAGTGTGGAAAATGTTCCCACAAGTTTGAAATGAGGAGGAGCTTTGAAGAAGGCGCCAGCGCCTGTTGCCCGCAGTGTAACAGTTCTGCGCAAAGGGTATTTGCGCCAGTGCCCATCGTGTTCAAAGGCTCAGGTTTCTATGTTACCGATTACCGGAAAGAAAAGCCGCCCGCGGAAACCCCATCCGGGCCGGCTTGCAAATCCGAATGCAAGACTGATAAATCAGGGGGCTGTGATACCTCAGCCTGCAATACCTGTAACAACTAAATATTATAATAAGGAGAGGAGATCCAGAACTGTATGGAAAAGCTAGCGCCCTTGGGGAATAATGTTATTGTTAAACCGCTATCTGTGGAAGAGGTCACCAGAGGAGGCATTATCATTCCTGATACCGCCAAAGAAAAACCTCAGGAAGGGGAGATCGTCGCGGCCGGCCCCGGAAAGACCGGGAAAACGGGCAACCTGCTGCCTGTGGAAGTCAAAGTCGGCGATAGAGTGATATTCGCCAAATATACCGGTTCTGAAATCAAAATAAACGGTGAAAAATATTTGATTATGCCTGAAAGCGACATCCTGGCTGTGTGGACCAGCTCCGCCGCAAGCAAGGCAGAGGGGAATAAGTAATGGCAAAGGAACTGTCTTTTAGCGAAGAAGCACGGCAGCGTTACAGGAAAGGAGTGGACACCCTGGCTGACACGGTCAAAGTCACCCTGGGTCCGCGGGGAAGGAATGTAGCTCTGGGATCGAAATGGGGAGCGCCGAATACTACTCATGACGGGGCGACCGTAGCCAGGGAAATTGAAACCCCTGATAAATTCTCTAACATGGGAGCCTCTATTGTGAAGGAGGCTGCCAAGAAGACCGGGGATGAAGTAGGAGACGGCACTACGACCTCGATTGTCCTGGCCCAGGCTATGATCCGTGAAGGCTTCAAAAATATCTCAGCCGGTGCAGAGGCTCTGGCTTTGAAGCGAGGCATTGACAAGGCCGTAACCGCAATCATCGATGAATTGAAGAAGGCAGCCAGACCGGTCAGTACCAAAGAAGACCTGACCAGGGTAGCTTCTGTGATTTCCGCCGATCCCGAGATAGGCGAAACTATCGGCAATATCATGGACAGGGTCGGCAAGGACGGCGTCGTCACAGTCGAAGAAGGTAAAAGCACCACCCTGGAAGTCGAGTACACCGAGGGAATGAAGTTCGACCGGGGTTATATCAGCCCCTATTTTGTCACCGATACGGAAAAAATGGTGGCTGCCGTCGAAGACCCCTATATTCTGGTTACGGATAAAAAGCTGTCGTCGATACAGGACATACTGCCGGCCCTGGAAAAAATATCTCCGGTGAGCAAGAATATTGTTATTATTGCCGATGATGTGGAAAAGGAAGCCCTGGCAGCCCTGGTCGTAAATAAGCTCAAAGGCGTCCTGAACTGTCTGGCTATCAAATCCCCCGCTTTCGGCGACCGCAAGAAGGCCATGGCAGAGGATATTGCTATCCTGACCGGCGCCCAGGTGATTTCTGAAGAGAAAGGCCGCAAGCTGGACTCCGTTACATTGGAAGACTTCGGCCGGGCTCGTCGGGTAGAATCGGACAAGGACAATACTACCATAATCGAAGGCAAAGGGTCCCCGGACCTGCTTCAGTCCAGGATCAAAGTGATCAAGGCCGAGATCGAACGGGTGAAAGAAGGTTATGATAAAGAGAAGCTCCAGGAAAGACAGGCGAAGCTGTCCGGCGGAGTAGGCATAATCCAGGTCGGCGCCCCAACCGAGACCGAGCTAAAAGATAAGAAAAGCCGCGTTCAGGGCGCCCTGGCGGCAACTCGGGCTGCGGCTGAAGAAGGTATACTGCCCGGCGGAGGAATCGCGCTCATCAGCGCAGCCGAAGCTGTTGATAAGCTCGGCCTTCAGGGTGACGAATTGACCGGAGCCAATAGCGTCAAGAAAGCCCTGGAGGAACCCCTGCGGCAACTGGTCAGAAACGCCGGCCTTGAAGGCTCGGTAGTCCTGGGAAGAATTAAGGAAATGAAGCCGGGTACTGGCTTTGACGTGGTCAGGGAAGAATATGTCAATATGGAAGAAAGCGGGATTGTCGACCCCGTTAAAGTCACCCGGATTGCTCTGCAAAACGCCGCCAGCGTAGCCGGAATCTCCCTGATTACAGAAGCCCTGGTCACAGACAAACCGGAGGAAAACGCTCCTGCAGCTCCGCAGATGCCCTCCATGCCAGGAATGATGTAGAAAAAGAGAATACCGGGCCGGCAGCTCAATTGAACTGCCGGCCTGATTTTATTTGTAACACTAATTTGCAGAAAAGGGCCTGATTTTTTCAATTTGCCTTTTGGCGTACTTTACATGGCCCGGAATGATTCAATTTGTTGATATCACCGGTTAGTTGTTCTGAGGCTGCCGCTGAGCCCGAATCAAATTCGTGCCGTTGCCATAGCAGATCTAACATGTTAAACTTTAGGCGTGTTAAACAGGAAATGCATTATTCTAAATGGATGAAATGCAGATTCCCTAAACCAGTGTATGGAAAGTAGTATGAAAAGGCGGGTTCAGGCGCTAACAGAAGCCAGGTTGATATCTGCGATCGAAAATATTACCGAGATTCTGATAACCGGCACAGATTTAGAAACCGCACTACAGCAAACATTAGACTATATAGTTTGCAAACTCCAGGCTGCTGATATTTCAATTATTTGGGGATTTAACCCTCCAGCCGAACAATTGGTCCCCCGGAATGCTTCTGGCATTGATACCGGAACTATAACTGAGCTTCAAACAAAACCCGGTACAGGAATAATTGGCAGAGTTTTTCTGACCGGAAAAAGAGAGTTATGCCCATTAGACAAAGACTTACCGGTTGAAGAAGCGAACACTCCCAAAATTTCTGACTCGGAACACCAGGGACTGTTATATTCCGGCTCTACTATCTGTTTGCCCCTGAATACAGCTACCAATAAATATGGTGTGTTAGCCTTCCTGAATCCCGGTGATAGGACCGGATTTCGCCCGGATAGTATTTCTTTTTTCCAGGCCATCGCTAATTGTCTTACTATAGCAATAGAGAGGTCGGATTTCATTAAAGGGCTGGAAGCGAAAGAGCTGTCAGGAAGGGATGACCGCTACAGAGCCGGGCTCATTCCTACTCTAGTCCATGAGATGCGCACTCCGTTAACTTCAATCAAGGGTTATGCCACAGCCTTGCAGATGGAAGATGTCAATTTTTCAACTGAGACGCAGCGGGAATTTTTAGAATTTATTGACAAGGAATGCGACACTCTCGAAGGACTGATTTCCGATTACCTGGAGTCGTCCGCCATCGATGCAGGTAAGATGGAGATAAATCTTCAGCCTGTTAGACTGACTCATCTGGCTGCAAAGGCCGCTGAGGATATAGGGCGGCGCTTTCCCAGACATTCGCTGGTTGTTGATATTGCTCCCGGGTTTCCCTTAATATATGCTGACCCTGAACGTATTTTTCAGGTACTTCGTCAGCTGCTGGACAATGCCGCAAAATATTCACCAAATGGCGGCCTGATCGTCCTCCAAGGAAAAGTGGCAGAAGACAGAGTTATCATCAGCGTATCCGATGAGGGGGTGGGAATTAAACCTGAAGATCTTAACCATCTTTTTGAAAGATTTTTCCGTGCCAAGTTAGACTCAGGTAACCAATTCAGAATTATTGGCACAGGGCTTGGATTACCCATAAGTCGGGCTATAGTTGAAGCACATAACGGCCTTATCTGGGCAGAGAGCCAATTAGGGCAGGGGAGCAAGTTTTGCTTTAGTCTGCCTAATAATGAAATAGATCACACACCGGCCGAATGAATGGAAAACAAAATAAAAGAGAAGATTTTAATCATTGAAGACCAGCCTCAGGTAATACACCTGGTCACCACTGTATTACGGGCTGTTGGGTACGATGTGATACATGCTGTTAACGGAGAGACGGGTATCGAAAAGGTGGCTCTGGAACAGCCGGCTCTTGTTTTGCTTGACATCATGTTTCCCCGGGGCATTGATGGTTTCGAAATATGCCGCCGCATCCGCCAGTTCTCAGATGTGCCGATTATCATGCTTACTGCCAGAGTCCTGGAAAACGATAAATTGCAGGGATTTGATGCCGGTGCCGATGACTACCTGACTAAACCTTTCAGCGCCAGGGAGCTTGTGGCACGAGTACGTGCGCTCCTGCGACGGTCCGGTCAGTCCGGTGAGCGAATTACCGCTCCCTTAACATGCGGGAGAATGGTTATCAATTTTGAACGGCAAAGTGTTGAAATAAATAATAAAAGAGTATCTTTAACCCGCACGGAGTATGCTCTTTTACGGCAGCTTGCACTTAATCCAAACCGGGCAATGCTGCATCGGGACTTACTGGTTAGCGTCTGGGGTCAGGAATACAGGGATGATGTTGACTATCTTCGGGCTTATATCCGCTATCTCAGGATTAAATTAGAAAAAGACCCTTCGAATCCCGAATATATCATTACCTTACCGGGTATAGGATACATGCTGGCCTGTCCGGAAAGAGAATAACCGGTACGCAATGGTATAGTCCATATTGTCCGGAACCAGGCGAGCGAAAGAAATTATCGAGACAGCTGCTTCTGGTAAAGCTGTTATCGAAACATCACACTGCCAGCTTCAAACGGCGCAGCCGGAACCGAAGGTCATATATCCTATTTAAAACCACTTGTCTTTCAGAACACTTGATATTTTCTGCACACTATCCCTCTTTTTCATGATTTTTTCATATATTATCCTGTGTTTTTTATGAGTTTTTAATGATCTTTTGACTATAATGTTGGCATATCATGAATCATGCCAGGTCCATCCAAGTCAGCGTTTAAGGGGGGAAGTAGAGTGAGCGAAATTCCAGTTGAAAACCCGGAGAAGGTAAGCAGGGAAGAATTTGTTATATCTTTACCCCAGGTGCTGGACCCTGTTAGAACTACCGAATCAATTGTGGCAACAGCGTTGGAAGTCTCAACCCGTAAAATGGGATTAAGCAATACAGGTACCCTTATCTCCTCTCTAAAGCAAGGTGAGGCCGCAGCGTTCAACTACTATTGCTATCACATTGCTAAGGAGTTAGGCAGTGTGCTTGGTTCCTGGAGCAAAAATATCAAAGCTATATATACCTGTAACTATGATGAAGCTGTTATAGAGGAAGATGATTTTGGAAATATGCGAAATTTCTTTCTCATTCACATGATTATCTGGGCTGAGCAAAAAAACAAGGCCCTCAATGCGCTGCTGGACGCAATGGATGCTGCTATGGTTCAACAGCACCAGCATATGTTAGGTCAGAACCAGCTAAAAAGCATACTGGACGCTCAGGTAATAGATGATGAAGATGTGCGTAACCGTACAGGATATGCGGCACTGCTTAATTCCATTTTTCAGCCCCCTATTCAGGTATGGGGCAAAAATAGTTTTAAGCACAATGTCAGTTAGCCGGCTTCCGCTAAAGCAGTTTCCTTAACCGGATAATGTCAATTAATTCCAAATAGCATATAATTTACACCCTAAATATACAGGAGGCTAGTTTATGATTGGTACATCTTACAACCCTTACACTACTGCCCAGGCTCAGTTCGACAAAGTAGCTTCACAACTTGAACTGGACGAGGGAACTCGTGAATTGCTGCGCCAGCCTATGCGCGAATACCACCTATCAATGCCGGTACGCATGGATGACGGCAGTGTCAAGGTATTCAAAGGATATCGCATTCAGCATAATGACGCCAGAGGTCCTGCAAAGGGAGGCATCCGGTTTCATCCGTTAGAAACCGCTGATACGATTCGCGCCCTGGCAATGTGGATGACCTGGAAATGTTCTGTTGTAGATATACCCCTCGGCGGCAGCAAGGGTGGTATTATTTGCGATCCGCGCAGCCTCACAGAGTTAGAACAGGAACGGTTATGTCGCGGCTGGGTACGTCAGTTATCTCGCAATATGGGGCCCAATGTCGATGTACCAGCGCCTGATGTTATGACAAATGGGAAGCATATGCTCTGGATGCTGGATGAGTATGAAACTATACATGGAGGCAAGTTCCCGGGGTTTATAACCGGCAAACCTGTCTGTATGGGAGGGTCCCTTGGCAGGACTGAAGCGACGGGGTTCGGTGTCATCTATGTACTGAGAGAAACACTTAAAGAGCTGGGCATGAGCATCGAGGACACATCGGCAGCTTTCCAGGGATTCGGCAATGTTTCCCAATATGCTGTCGATTTGTATCAGAGGCTTGGCGGTAGAGTTGTCGCGGTGTCTTGCTGGGATAATACTGAAAAAACTTCTTACACATTCCGTAAGCTGGATGGAATGAGCTACAAAGAACTGTCAACTATTACCGATTCATACGGCTGTATAAATAAAGAAAAAGCCAGAGAACTCGGATATGAAATTCTTCCGGGTGGAGTATGGTTAGAACAGGATGTGGATATTCTTGTTCCGGCAGCATTAGAAAACCAGCTCACTATGGATAACGCAGGGAAAATAAACAAAAATGTAAAAATAATTATCGAAGCAGCCAACGGCCCAACCACCCTGGAAGCTGATGAAATTATAAATGAGCGCGGCATATTCCTGGTACCCGACTTTTTGGCTAATGCCGGAGGGGTCACCTGCAGCTATTTTGAACAGGTTCAGTGCAATATGAATTATTACTGGGGGAAAAACGAAGTGCTTGAGAACCTGAATAAAAAAATGTCCTCCGCATTCAAAGCCGTATATGACCTTGCACAAAATAAAAAATTAACTATGCGCGATGCCGCCTATGTTATTGCAATTAGCCGTGTGGTTGAGGCTGCAAGAAACCGGGGCTGGGTATAACATACCGGTGGATAGATGATGCTCCCTGCTTTGTTAGTTTATCTACGGCAAACAGTGCTTACCTTTTATAAGAGGCAAGCACTGTTTGCTATATGACGTAGGTTACAATGGGTTTTGAAACTCAAAGCGCTGAGCGCAAGGTATTGGCAATACTCAATGTCTTAAAAGACTCTCAGAATGCCGTCGGTTCCACATTGATCTCCGAACTGTTAATGAGACATGGGGTTGATCTCAGCGCACGAGCAATCAGGTATCACCTCAGGTTGATGGACGAAAAAGGATT
>JAQULX010000045.1 GCA_028718465.1 Dehalococcoidales bacterium
GTAAAATCGGCAGCTCCCAGAAAGGAACGCCTTTGACATTATTCAGAACAAATCCGGTATAGGTAGCGGTGCAGAGAGCCATGACGCCGGCAATGATCTTTAATATTAAAATTGCTGTGGTCTGCTCAGGCGCGAAAAATGATAGCAGGATCTGGATCAGGCCGAAGAAGGAAAAACTGATTACAAAAAACAGTCCCCGGGAGAGCCAGGAGGTCTGAGGGTGCATTATCAACCTCCAGAACCGGGTGGGCTTACCCAGGTAAATAAAATGAAAGCCACCTTTCAATACTGCAACAATAAACCAGCCCAAGAACATGCCCCAGAGATTTTCAAAGAACAGCGAGACCAAATATAATCCGCCGCCAAGTCCGCCAGTATAAAACGCCAGCCAGAGTAAAAGTCCTCTTTTATCAATCCACTCAGTCTGGCGGTTCCCTTGCACCATCCAGTTATGTGTGACCATCCACTGACGTGCAGTCTGCATTTCAACCTCCCTGTTCCGTTTTTTGTCCGGCAAAGATCTTTGCAGCCCGTTCATCAATGGTGCTTAAATGCTGGATATGATAACCAGTGGTAGATCCTTCCGGGGCTATATTTGATGGGGCACCGGCAATTCCGGGGTCAATATAAAATATAGAGGGGTCGGTCCCGTACTCAGCATGTAGCTGGAACCCGCCTTTGCTTTTTATCAATCTGGAGACTTCACTGTCAGGATTGTCCAGATCGCCGAAGGTCAGGGCCCGGGCCTGGCAGGCATTCACGCAGGCCGGAGTGGCATCCCGGTCAATCCCGGGATATAATCCTTTGGCCAGACCGGCGTCTATCCTTTCCATGCAAAAGTTGCATTTTTCGGTAGTACCGACCTGGTGAGGATATAATTTCTTGCCTTTTTTTTCGAACCCGGTGCGCTGATAACCGGGGAAATAGCCCGGATCTTTACTCTTAGAAAGAAAGGTCCGGTTCTGGTAAGGGCAGGCGATCACGCAGTAGCGGCAGCCCACACACTTGTTATTGTCCACATATACAATACCGTCCGGCCGCTTCACGGTAGCTTGTGCGGGGCATACTTCAACGCAAGGGGCGTCTTTGCACTGGTTGCAGCGCACCGGAACAGTCGTTACGTCGACTCCGTTGCCGTTTTCAGTCTCCCAGGCGACCAACCTGGGCCAGGTGATGTGCAAAGGGAGAAAATGCTCAATTCTGCAAGCTGCCACACAGGCATGGCATCTGGTGCAGCGGGATAAATTGATGACCATTCCCCATCTCATTTTTCATCTCCTCATTCATTTGCATCGTTCGATTATCTTATTACGATAGTATTTTACAACAATATGATTATCCGAGTCTAGGATATTAGTCACAAAGTGATAAATATTACATTTGGTGGTACACTTCACATTAATGTCAGTAGGGTAAGCCTTGCTGGCTGTAAGCTGAGGGTTCCGTGTTCGATTTTGTGAAAAATGATGGTTTTTATATACAGCGCAAGGAATGGCGGCGATAACAGGGTGACAGCCATTGTAGAGATGAAGCGGAACACGGCGGAGCGAGGCTCAGGGTAAGGTTGAATTAATAAGGCTTTTTTTTGTTATCAACATTATAATATATTAGCGAATGGGTCCTTATTGACTTTGTGCCATGGACTTTGATATAGTTTCTAAAAAGGAGAAGACCACATGACGACCCCTCAGTTTAAACAGCTTCGTCAGTCTTATGGATTCGATGAGGTAGCTATAGTTCCCGGTGATATCACTATCAATCCAGACCAGACAAAAATTGACCTTAAAATCGGCAAAATTACTTTCGGAATGCCGATCGTAGCCTCGGCCATGGATGGAGTGACCGATGTCAAATTCGCCATCGCCATGAGCAAGCTCGGCGGACTGGCCGTGCTGAATCTGGAAGGCGTCCAGACGCGTTACAACAATCCTGAAGATGTCCTGGCAGAAATAGCTCAGGCTTCTCCGGAAGAGGTCACGCCGCTGATGCAAAAAGTGTATTCACAGCCGATTAAAGAATCCCTTATTGGCGAACGCATCCGGGAAATTAAAAGGGGCGGAGGCGTGGCCGCCGTCTCAGCTATTCCCGCCAACACTAAAAAATTCGCCCCTTTGAGCGTGGAAGCCGGAGCGGATATCTTCGTCGTTCAATCCACCGTTACCAGCGCCCGCCATCTCTCGAAAAGCCAGCGCGGCCTGATATTTTCTGAATTATGTAAATCCACACCGATACCGGTGATAGTAGGAAACTGCGTCAGCTACAGCGCCTCCCTTGAACTCATGAAGACCGGCGTGGCCGCCGTTCTGGTCGGCGTAGGACCCGGCGCCGCCTGTACTTCACGGACCGTTCTGGGTGTAGGCGTTCCTCAGATCACCGCCACCATTGATTGCGCTGCCGCCAAGGAGGTATTCCGGCGTGAGACCGGAAAATACGTGCCGATTATCACTGACGGCGGATTCCGCAACGGAGGAGACGTCTGCAAAGCGATCGCAGCCGGAGCGGATGCGGTTATGCTGGGATCGCTCTTTGCCATGGCTAAAGAGGCCCCCGGTCACGGATACCACTGGGGTATGGCTACCCCGCATGCTTCACTGCCCAGAGGCACCCGTATCAAGGTAGGCGTCAATGCTACTCTCGAGCAGATTCTCTTTGGCCCGTCCCATTTAACTGACGGCAGCCAGAACCTGGTTGGAGCCCTGCGGACCTGCATGGGAGTTTGTGGAGCCCGCACTATTTCCGATATGCAGAAGACCGAACTGGTTATTGCTCCTTCCATCACCACAGAAGGCAAGTCGTGGCAAATATCGCAGAAAGTCGGCTCCCTGACCTGCTAGCCGCCTGATCGTTTCTGAATCAGGGAATTTGATACATCCTTAACAGCGGTTGTTGTGGTCGCCGCTGGAGTTGCTCCCGGCTAATCGCTGCTCCATGAACACAGACTAAAATTCCTCTCTCCCTCTGAGGGAGAGAGGAATTTTTTAACTTCATCTTTTCCATGGTGCTGTACTACATCTCGTATTTGCCGAAAAGGTCCCGGGAAATGATGTAGTCCATTATCTGGGGAGAGCCCTGGGCGAAAGACCAGATCTTGGCATCCCGGTAGAAGCGCTCGACGATCTCCCGGGTAGTGCAACCGAACCCCCCGTAGACCTCGATAGCCATATCGGCTGCCTCCAGCATCACATGGGTAGCCAGCAGTTTGGCCTTGGCAGTCTCAACCGTATGCCTCCGGCCCTGGTCGTGCAGCCAGGCGGCTTCGTAGTTCATCAGCCTGGCGGCGTCAATCCTGGCGGCGATTTCAGCCAGAGGAAAACTCAAAGCCTGACGGTGGAATAATTCCTTGCCAAATGTCTTTCTCGCTTTAGCATACTTTACAGCTTCTTCAAGGCAAGCCCTGGCCAAGCCGATAAACCCGGCATTAAGGGTCGTCCGGGTTTGATCAAGCGATCGCAGGGCGTAGCTCAGGCCTTTGCCTTCTTCACCAATCAGGTTCTTTTCCGGTATCCAGCATTCCTTAAACTCCAGTTCCTCTTCCCGGTGTCCGCGCAGCCCAAGACAGGGCACTCTATCAACCACCCGGTAGCCGGGTGTATCCGTGGGAAAAAGGAAAGCGCTGATCCCTGCGTTGTCTTTTTCCGAGTCGGTCAGGGCAAATAAAATGATATAGGCTGATTGATGGGCAAAACTGGTATACCGCTTCCGGCCGTTGATAACATACCCGCCCCTCTCCTTGCGGGCCCGGCATTGAATTCCGGCGGCATCGGAGCCGGTGCCCGGCTCGGTTAGCCCATAGCTGGCCATTTTTTCTCCCCGGGCCACGATCGGCAAATACTTTTTCTTAAGCTCTTCGCTGGCGTTGTTAATCACCGTAATCGTCCCCAGGCCGGTTATTTGCATCAGAATAGTGCTGACCGGGCTTTTACCTACTGCCGTAATCTCCTCGATAATGATAATCTGGTCCAGCAGCGACCGCGGATAACCTCCATATTCCTGGGAGATATGCATGCCGGTGTACCGGTAAGGAGCCTCTGCCATGGCCGACCAGATATCCACCGGGGCTTCATCCGTACGTTCGATTTCCTCAGCCCTGGGGAAAACCACTGTGCGGGCGAACTCAGCAGCTTCGGCTTTTACTTTCTCCTGTTGTTCTGTCAACTGAAAACTAATCATACCATTCCCCCTCGTTTTTTATGTAATATCAAAGGCCGGGTGCCCATTCAGCCGGCTCCGGCCATAATCTCGATTTCAAATAAATACGGCCACAGTTTACCCGTGACAAACAAGCGGTCCCCCTGTGCGTCATAGGCAATACCATTCAAAACATCTGCCGGACCGCTGTAATCCTGGCTTTGGAGCAAGCCCGCTAAATCAATCCAACCGGTCACCGCTCCATCCTCCGGATTGATTATGGCGATACTGTCGGTCTGCCAGATATTGGAGTATATTCTGCCGTTGATATACTCCAGCTCATTGAGCCGGTCTACCGGAACTCCGTCATCGTGGACTTCGATTGACCCAATGGCTTGCAGATTCAGCGGGTCCAGGAAATAGATGGTAGATGTCCCATCGCTCATAAACAGGGTTTTCCCATTATGGGTAATCCCCCACCCCTCAGTTGGATATGTGAATTCGCCCAGCAGGTTAAAATCATTTTTATTATAGATAAAACCCTTTCCGGACTTCCAGGTCAACTGTATGATAATATCCTGAAATATGGTGATACCCTCACCGAAATATGCATCCGGAAGGTCATACCTGTGCAGTACGCGGCCGGTCTCCAATTCCACTTTACGCAGAGATGATTTACCTTGCAGTCCGGTCCCTTCATATAAAATATCGTCTTGGAATACCAGCCCCTGTGTAAAAGCATCGGCTTGATGAGGGTAAACATCGACTATTCTAAAGGTATAAAATATCTTCTCTGGTGAGGGTTCGACCGCTGTCCCTGAGACGATATTTCCGGTCTTGAGAACTGTGGAGCAGGCGCTGCTGACCAGAATGAACAGCAGCAGGAAAAGCAGAAGACCGGGCTTATGAACAATTCGGATCAGATTTGTTCTCTCTTTCATAGACACACTATGATTATAACAGAGAGGCCGTGATTTGAAACATCGGGTCAAAAATAACACTCCACTGAAGCGGAGTGTATTTTTTCTTTCCGGCCGAGCAGCCGGATTATTTATTCTTGTCTTGTTTGGCGAGCAAATCTTTCCGCACCTGGTGCAGTAGTTGCTCTTCATTACTGGCGTGGGCAGCAATCAGGGAATAAATGTTGGTCATGTGGGCCCGCATGTCATAGGCTTTAGATTCCCATACATGGCGGGAGAGATATTCGGTCAGCAGTTCTGCGACATGCCCTTTGAGCTCAGCCATCCTCTCTCTTATTTCCCTGTGTTCTTTCAGCAAGGTTTCATAAGTGGAAACCAGGGCATAACCGGCAGATTGCTGAATCCCCTCCAGAAGCCGGGTCTCTTCCATATTGAAATGCTTTTCCAGGCCTTGCTCCAGTTTAGCCCTTAGCGACTCCAGCTTGAGCAGCCCTTCTTTGGGAGCTAACCGGCTGGGCATAAAAGCTTCCTTGCTCTGCTGGATGGCTTCCAGTGCGAAAGCATCATTAGTGACCACCTCAAGACTTTTCGCCTCGGATAGAATAACTTTGTGCTCCTCGATTATCCTGTCAATAATTCCTATAACGGACTCCATATGTACCTCTCAACTATTTTACTTTTATGATTTTCCACAGCGAACCTTATCATAAGTATAAAGGAAAGTTCATTGGGTAAGCAAGGATTCCCGTTTAACCGTCAGGATCATTTCTCTCATGATCACATCGGCTAAAACCGTCACCCGGAGTACTGTCACGCTGGAGGAGCCTCGCTCCTTTTCTCACTGCCATAAATTCGCTGTGACAACCATCAGACGGCCGGTATGAACCGGGTATCTCCGGGCATCTCCGGGTGGGGCAGCAAATATCTCTTTATAATCATTATAAAACAAATCCACCCTATTAAACCGTCGGGTAGCCCTCAGCCACCCACTGGACAATCCCTCCGGAAAGGTCATAGACCTCTTTGAATCCTGCGCTTTTCATTATTCTGGCAGCTTCCGCGCTGCGTCTGGCAGTGCGGCAGTATACCAGGTATTTTTTGTCTTTATCCAGGTTATCTATCTGCGCCTGAAAGTCCGGCGAAGAAACATCCAGGTTCACGGCGCCGGCAATATGCCCGCCGCCGAATTCTTCGGGTGTTCTTACATCCAGGATTATGAAATCGGGATTGTCCTGATTGGACTTTATGAGATCATAGGCTTCACCGGCGCTGACGGTCGTGTTGATAACTTCAGTCGTCCCAGAGGGGGGGAATGAGGGCGTGGGGGAAAAAGCCGCAGGCGCTGACAGCGAAGAGGCGGATGCGCACCCGCCGACCATCAGCGCCAGCAATAAGATCAAGGCCGGAAAAACAGCAAGCTTACTTCCCATTATGAAAATCCATTAATCCATATCCAGCGGCTGGTAGCTGCCGCGGACCACGCCTTCCACCAGCGAGGCCAGGACACGGGCTTTCCCTTCTACATATATTCTACCTGTTTCCCGATCGTAATGCGCCGGATCGCCGAAATATCCCGCCGGGATATATTTCTTCGCTGCCTCTCCGCCATTCCTCATGACCTTCAAATCATCAAAGGTTATCCGGGTCGGCTCCAGCGACTCCGCCAGCGCCTCTTTGACCTGTTCCGGGAAGTATTGCACCATGACGCCTGTCTCCAGCGACCCGGCATGCACATCGAGGTATTTTGCACCTGATCCCGGCATTGGAGCGCTTCTATAGGCCAGTATGTAGGCTTCTCTACCGGTAAGCTTGAAGTTTCTTACCTCGACGTCAGTGATGATGCAATAGGCCTTGATGCCAACCGCCGTCCAGGCTTCTCTTACTGCTTCCAAAATAGTCATGACGTGCCTGTATTCGGCATGCCAGTTGACCATAAAGACGTGTTCCACTCCCCAGGCCTTTAATGAAGACAGGATGTCCAGGATAAGCGCTTTCATTGTCTCAGGGCGAACGTTGAACGATCCGGGAAATCCGCTGGTAAGCTGGTTTATCCCCCAGTAGTCAGGCGGGGAGATGAGGGTTTTAACTCCCTTCTTCTCAAGTTCAGACCTGGCCAGTTTGGCAACCACGTAACTGGAATAAGTATCTACTGCCAAGCCCATATGTGGCCCATGTTCCTCCATTACTCCCAGAGGCAACAGGACAACAGCCTTTTGTTTGATAGCTTCTTCGATCTCCTTCCAGGTCATATCCGCCATTGTATCATCGAAAACTGAATATCCCATTTTTCACGCTCCAATATCATCTACATTCACCATATGATATAATAATTTTGATTTTATAACCAGAGCACCACCGGGGACTTAATGTTCAATTCCGGTCTGTATAAGACGCTTTTGATTGCTTCGGGCAGGCACCCATGGATTATCTGCTATCCAATCGCATCCGGCGAGGAACCTAGCATGGGCTCGCAATAGCGGCAAACATACCGGACTTTGCCAGCACCGATTGAACAGAGCCACCGGCAAATAATTGGAAAGGGAAATAATTAATGTCTATCTCGGAAAAAGTTAAGAAAGGCCTGCTGACCAACTCCCATGCGCATAGTATGTTCGAAGAGAGCAGGCTGCTGAAGAAAAAGTATGGGGACGACCAGGTCTTCGACCTGACTGTCAGCAGTCCCACCCTGGAACCGCCGGAAGCCTTTATTCGTGAACTGAGAAAGGTGGTATTGAACCCATTTCCGGGGATGCACCGCTACATGGAGAACGCCGGATATACCGATACTCGCCGCGCGGTGGCGGCCGAGCTGAAAAAAGAGACCGGAATCAAGTTCGATTGGAACGATGTGGTGATGACCGGTGGGGCTGCCGGGGCCTTGAACTCAGTTTTCAAGACTCTGATTAATGGCGAGGAAGAAATACTCGTCTTCGCCCCTTTCTTTTATGAATATGCATCTTATATCGATAACTACGGCGGCATCTGCACGGTTCTCCCTACCGACCCCGACTTTGTTCCGGACCTCGCCGCCCTGGAAACCGCCATTTCTTCCAGGACCAAAGCCGTAGTAATTAATTCTCCCAACGATCCTGCCGGCGTGGTATACAGTGATGAGATATTGAAGCAAATTGCCGGGATATTAGAAAAAAAGAGCGTCGCGCTCAAGAAGCGGATATATATCGTCAGTGACGATGTCTACCATAAATTTTATTACCCGGAAAAGAAACTTCCACAAATCATCCGGTATTACCCCCATACTATTCTGGTCAGGTCCTTTTCTAAAGACCTCTTTGTGCCGGGGGAGCGGCTTGGGTATATGGCGGTTCACCCGGACTGTGAAGATATAAAAAATATCACCGGCGGGCTGATCTATACACTGCGGACCCTGGGTTTCGTTAACGCCTCGGCTATTATGCAAAACGCTGTGCGGCCTCTGCTGGATTACCCTGTTCCGCTGGCTAATTTCCAGAGGAAAAGAGACTTTCTCTATGAAGGTTTAAGACAAATGGGATACTCCGTGACCAGACCGGAGGGGGCGTTCTATTTATTCCCGCAAACTCCTCTCAAAGATGATCGGGTCTTTGCAGATGAACTGAAGAAACATCTGGTGCTTACTGTTCCGGGATCTGTTTTCAAAGCCCCCGGTCATTTGAGGGTTTCCTACTGTGTGGACGATACGATCCTGGAAAAATCACTGGCAGGTTTCCGCAGGGCAATAGAGAAATATGATCGATAAGTTGGAGAAAACGTTGTCGGAGATGGTGAGGCTGCAAAAAAAGATAGGAATCACTTTCAGCGATATTTCAGTCCTGGACATGGCGCTGGTACACAGCTCTTATATTAACGAGAGGCCGGGGTCAAACCGGGTCTCCAACGAAAGGCTGGAATTCCTGGGTGATGCGGTGCTGGATCTGATAATCGCCGAGAGGCTTTACCAGGCTTATCCGGATTCCGATGAAGGAGCCTTGACCAGATTACGTGCAGCGCTGGTGCGCGAAGCGACCCTCTACGAGGTAGCTCAATCAATCGGGCTGGGAGAACATCTTTACCTAGGCGTCGGGGAGGAAAGCGGGGGCGGACGGGACAAACCGGCGAACCTGGCAGGGGCACTGGAAGCTCTGATCGCCGCCATCTATCTTGATAAAGGGCTGGAAGCGGCCAGAGGTTTTATCCAGCATTTCTTCTGTGCCGAGATAGCTAAACAGGCTCGCCAGGGATCGGGGACCGATTTTAAATCCAGATTACAGGAAATCATACAGTCCCGGCACCAGACAACGCCCGAATATAACCTTATCCGTGCTATCGGTCCGGACCATGCCAAAGAGTTCACTATTGAGGTCAGATTAGGCGAGACCGTATTAGGCAGAGGCACCGGCAAGAGCAAGAAAGCGGCCGAAATGGAGGCGGCGCGGGAAGCTCTGGAAAAACTTCAGGAATAATAAAAAAGCCTCGACAAAAAGCCGAGGCTTTTTTAATCATAATATTAACGTTTGGTATATTGAGGCGCTTTCCTCGCACGCTTCAAACCGGGCTTCTTCCTTTCTTTCCCTCTGGAATCGCGCGTTAGATATCCGTTTTTGCGGAGGACAGCTTTCAATTTTTCATCGACATCCACCAGCGCTCGCGCTATCCCTTGAGACAGGGCGCCGCTCTGGGCGGAAATTCCGCCGCCTTCAACTTTAGCCACGATATTATATTTGCTCACGCTCTCCGTGGCGGCAAGTGGTTGAAGGATGCGGCGTCGCAGCTCGGGCCGCGTCACCAGATCTTCATACGGGATGCCGTTGATTATAATAGTGCCGTTGCCGGGCATTATCTTGACCCTGGCGATAGCGGTCTTCCTTCGACCTGTACCATAAAAGTATGCTTGTTTTTCCACTGGATTTATACCTCTTTAATTTCTAATAAAGCCATTTCTGCTGAGTTTACCGTCTGGAATCTCTCTTACCGACGCTCTTAACCTCGATAGGGATAAACCTGATTTCGGCCTTCTTGCGCCCGGTCTTAACAGGAGCCGCCTTTTCTACCGTGGACTTACCCGGAGCCGGGCCGGCATACACCTTCAGCCGTCTCATCATTCTATCATGCAGGTGATTATGGGGCAGCATGCCGCCAACCGCGTAAGAGATCACCCTATCCGGATGCTCCTGCATCAATTTTTCATAGGATACGCTCTTAAAGCCTCCGGGATAGTTGGAGTGCCAGTAATAGAGTTTTTGCTGCGGCTTTTTCCCGGTGACCTGCACCTTTTCGGCATTGATTACAGTGACGCAATCTCCGACATCCGCATTGCGGGAAAAAATGGCTTTATGTTTTCCCATGAGCAGCGCGGCGATTTCAGCGGCAGCGCGTCCGAGGATTTTGTCCGCGACGTCCACCACGTGCGTTTCTCTTTTTACATCTCCCTGTTTTACACTATAGGTTTTCATTGGTATTCTCCCAGAGGTCGGGGATAGTTCACCCGCTTCAGATATAATCCATGCGCAGGAACCGTAGGCCCTGCCAACCCTGGTTTTCTTGCCTCCATTATTGTTTTAAAGTCATTCACACTTATCTTACCCAGCCCCACCCTGATCAGGACGCCAACTATATTGCGTACCTGATGGGGAAGAAAAGAGCTGGCCTTTATCTCAAATATCACCAGGCTTCTTTCTCTTCTCACCCGCGCGGTATAGGTCCTTCTTAACGTACTTTTTATCACTGACTGGCTGAAATCAGTGACGAATGAAATCAAATCGTGTTCCCCTACCAGATGCCGGCTGGTCCGGTCCATAGCTTCTATATCCAGGTCTCCATTGACCTGGTAGGTATATCCTCTTTTCAGAGGCGAGCGGACTGCGCTGTTATAAATCAGGTAAGTATATTCACGACTGACAGCTTCGCGCTGTACGCTAAAGTTATAATTCACTTTGTAAGCTGCTTTTACCGCGATATCCTGCGGCAAGTAATAATTTAATCCCCTGATATACTTTTCAGGTTCAATCCGTGAACCTGTCCGGAAACTGATCACCTGCCCCCTGGCATGCACCCCACTGTCTGTGCGACTGGCGGCGATTACCCGGAGGCGTTCTCCGGTCAGCTTGAGCAAGGCTTTTTCAACCTCATCCTGCACGGTGGGCGCATTTGCCTGAAACTGAAAACCGCAGTAGTTGCTGCCATCATATTCCAGTACCAGGACAATTTTGGTGAGATTGTTTCCCAATTACTCCACCGGTCTCCGGACCAGCCGGGACTATTTTAAACTCTCCTATTTCACTAATTCAATCTGGACCATTGATGCACCATCGCCCATTCTAATACCCAGCTTAACAATGCGGGTATATCCGCCGTTACGGCTGGCATACCTAGGACCTAATTCTGCAAAAAGCTTTTCCGCTACCCTCTTGTCTAGGACGAAGGTCAATGCCTGCCGGCGGGCATGAAGACTGCCGGACTTGGCCAGAGTAATCATCTTTTCAGTCATACCGCGCACCGCCTTGGCCTTGGGTTCGGTGGTCTTAATCTTTTCATGGTCCAATATTTCAGTGACCAGGTTCCGGAACATCAACTGCCGGTGACCGGTCGATCTGTCGAATCTTCTACTTACCATGCCATGTCTCATTTTACTATTCCTCAGTCAATTCGCTTATATTATCGGTAAGCCGGATGTTATTCCTCTTCCTCGTTCTCGCTATCCTCGTTGTCCTCTCCGAAAGCGGTTTCATCTTTATCTTTCCCGCTGATATTCAGAGATAAACCCAGGGACTTGAGGCGTTCCTCTACTTCCTGGCGGGACTTCTGGCCGAAATTTCTCAGCGTGAGTAACTCTTTTTCCCCTCTGGAAACCAAGTCTCCAACGGTC
>JAQULX010000046.1 GCA_028718465.1 Dehalococcoidales bacterium
ATCGGGTTTCTCCTCTTCAAATGAGCGCTTTAATTTTCTCATTACCTTCAATATGAATGGCAATTTAAAGAAGACTTCCGTAAGTCCCACCACGGCCATATCGGAGGATTCGGCCATAAGGTCTACCCCTGCTTCGCGAAGTCTTTCTCCTCCAACACCGTAAAACCGGATTGTAGGATCGAGACGTAGCAACGCTTCGACAAGGGAAGCGGCATGCATATCGCCAGAGGACTCTCCCGCCACAACTAATATATTGTGTATCACGAGATTAGCACCGATTTGGCCTTAATTTCTTCAATGATTTTAGATAGGTAGATAGATGGGGCAGGAGGTCCGGATAAAAGTGCTCGGCGAACTTGATCCAGCCGGGACAGCAGGAGGTGATCATGGGTAGAACGCCGCCTTCCGTGACCCTCTTCACCAGTTCGCTACCTTCCTCCATAATGGTCAGATCAGCCGTAAAATTGGTATCGAAGACGGCGTCAAAGCCCAGCCTTTTAAGAACAGCATACATCTTCCCGGTGACCAGAGAGCCTTCCGGCAGTCCCAGGTCTTCCCCGAGAGCTGCTCTGATAGAAGGGGCTTCCTGGACGATCACGTGTTTATCCGGGTTAGCGATCTCAGCCCAGAGTTTCTCCACCGAGGTCCTTTCTTTTATGGCACCTGTGGGACAAACATGAATGCATTGACCGCAGCCCACGCATTCGACGTTGCCCAGCCCTTTGTCCATGGCAGTGGACACCGTTAAATCGATGCCGCGATTGAAAAAGTCGATTACGCTCACGGTCTGGACATTATGGCAGACCCGTACGCACTTGCCGCAGAGAATACATTTATTGGGGTCCCGAATGATGGCCATGCTGGTTTCGTCCCGTTTCAGAATGGCCCTTTCAATATGGAACCGGCTGTCCCTGACGCCTGAGGCAAAAGCCAGCTTTTGCAGATCGCAGCTATTGTTGCGCTCGCAGGTGGGACATCGAACACTGTGATTGGCTAATAAAAGCTCCAGGATCACTTTCCGGGCTCTTCTGATTCTCGGGGTATTGGTTTTAATCTGCATTCCGGGAGCCGCTTTTCTCGAACAGGAGGTCGCCAGCCTTGGTTCGCCAACTATTTCCACCACACACAGGCGGCAGCCTCCGAATGCTTCCATGCCTTCCAGATGGCAGAGAGTCGGGATCTTCACATTGATTTTTCGAGCAGCCTCAAGGATAGAGGTTCCTTCAGGTACTGATACTTCAATATTATCGATGGTTAAATTTATCATTTTAGCTCCCGATTCTTGATTCGAACTCCCCACGGAAAAGCCTGATCGCGCTCACCGGAACGTTTAGAGCGACCTGGCCCAGAACGCAGCAAGACGTATCGCGCATTACCTGGCTGAGTTCGAGTATTAGCTCGATGTCTTCTGTTCGAGCTTCGCCTCTGCGGAAACGTTTCAGTATTTCCAGGCCGTTCCGGTTTCCTTCCCGGCAAACCGAACACTTCCCGCATGACTCACGTGAGTAGAACTGCACCGCGTTTATGGAAACGTCGATAAGGCTGAGGTCCTGATTGATCACGATTACCGAAGCCGGTCCGAGCGTACTGCCGGCCTGGGATACGCTGGTGTAGTCCAGGTTGATTTCCATACTGGTTATCAGGCTGCTGGAAATTCCTCCCGGGAGGACGGCTTTAAATTCTCCGCGCACCCCGCCTCCAAATTCTTCGATAAGGTCCCTGAGCCTGATGCCCAGAGGGGCTTCATAGACCCCAGGGTTCCGGATGTGCCCTGATAACGAAAATAATTTGGTACCGGGAGAATTCGGGCTGCCGATTTGCGTATACCATAAAGCGCCGTTATTGATGATGGTCGGGATGTTGGCTAGCGTCTCGACGTTATTGACAGCCGTCGGTTTTCCCAGAAACCCGACTTGTGCCGGGAATGGCGGCCGGCCGGTCGGGGCAGGCCGCATTCCTGCCATCGATTCGATTAAAGAGGTCTCTTCCCCGCACACATAAGCCCCGGCGCCTTTGTAGACCTCGATTTTAAAGGAGAAGCCGGACTCCAGGATGTTATCGCCCAGATATCCCTTTTCCTGCGCCTGGAGGATGGCTTTTTCGATGGTCTCTATTTCCGGGGAATATTCGCCCCGGATATAAATATAACCTTGCTGCGCGCCGATGGCATATCCGGCGATAATCAGCGATTCCAGGAGCAGGTGGGGGTCTTTCCTTAAAATAATCCGGTCTTTGAAAGTACCCGGTTCACCCTCATCGGCATTGCATACCACATATTTCGGTGTGGCGGCTTCCTGGCGCACAGCAGCCCATTTCCGGGCTACCGGGAATGCCGCCCCGCCTCTGCCGACAAGGCGCGACCGGCCGATTTCGTCGATAACAACCTGGGGGTCTGTCTTGAGGACTTTCCGGAGAGCAGAATATCCGCCGCTGCTTTCATAGACCTGAATTTCCTGGGAATCAGGTCTGTCAATGTTCCTTAATAGTATCTTTTCCACAATTACGCCTTTCCCCTTAAAGGGCGGCCAGAATCTCTTCTATTTTTTCCTCGGTTAAATTCCCGTATACCTGGTCGTTGATCATCATGGCCGGAGAGATATCGCACAGACCCAGGCAGGGCACTACTTCCAGGGCGAATTTTTTATCCGGGGTGGACTCCCCGTGCTTAATGCCCAGGTCTTTTTCGATTTTCTCAAGAATATTATGAGATTCATTGATATTGCATAATATTGAGTCGCATACACGGATGGTATATTCTGCCGGAGTTTTCGTGTTCAGCATCCCGTAGAAACTGATCACTCCGTATATATCAGCCACAGGTATGTCCAGCTTATCCCTGAGGAAAACAACCGATTCATGGCTGATATAGCCGGAAGCTTCCTGTATGGCTTTCAGACAGTGTAAAAGAGAGGAGCGGCTGCTGCCGTACCGTTGTATTACTCCCATGACGGGACTTTTCCAAAGAGATTCACTGCCGGCAGTGCGGATTCCCGAAGTTTTGCTTTTCAGTGTCATTTTCCCCTCCTGAAATTGTTACATATCGATTACTTGAGTTATACCTTCTATATATAACTGACATTTTACTATTGTCAATATCTTATATTGATACGTAAATATATTATACATCGGCTGCCATTGACAAATTAACAAGTCTGATTAATGGATCGTAATCGAAGGGGTTATATGATTATATGTATTAAAAATAGGCAGTATCAAAAACCAGGGCAGGAAGTGAGCGTCTCACTCACTTCCTGCCCTGGAAGATATATTAATATTGTTCCCATCCGGAGCGCAGCTTCTTTTTCCTGGCGATGCATTCTTTCACCGAGACCACCAGGTCACTTCACGGCCAGGGCAATCGCATGTTAAATTTTATGGCCGGTGATTTATAACATTTTGTACCTGGTAGACTTATCTGCGGCTTAAGCAATTAGAAAACTGAACAATCAATACTGATTTTGTTTGATTTATAATGCGTATGCCCTGGATTGGCCTCTCTAAATTTGTCATGCTATAGGGAATATGCTACAATTTTTCTGAAAAATCAGTGGTGCTTTTACCTTATTCCGGATAATGTAAGAAATCAGGTAAAAACTATGGCGAAAATGTGGCGCAAGCCGTTCGATGCGGAAGCAAAAGCCGCTCAACCCAGGAAAATAGTAATAAGCAAAGAAAAATGCAAAGGTTGTAGTTACTGCACCGAGTTCTGTCCCCGCGATGCCCTCGTCATGAGCCAGGAAATCAATGCCAAAGGTTATACTCTGGCCGCTATCGGCGATGAGAGTAAATGCCTTGGCTGCGGTCTGTGCGAGGTGATCTGCCCCGAATTTGCCATCCAGGTAAACTGCAATAACAGCGAAAGTTAAGGAATTTTCATGGCTGAAAAAGGTGTACTCTGCGGTGAATATTTCATGAACGGCGATACTGCTTGCGCCGAAGGCGCTATCAGCGCCGGCTGTCGCTTCTTTGCCGGCTATCCGATCACACCGGCTACCGAGATCGCCGAAAGAATGGCTGACCGCCTACCCCAGGTGAACGGGACCTATATCCAGATGGAAGACGAGCTGGCCTCCATGAACGCCATCCTGGGCGCTTCATGGGCAGGCGTCAAGTCTATGACCGCCACCTCCGGCCCCGGTTTCAGTCTGATGATGGAAAACCTGGGCCTGGGAGCGATGCTGGAGACCCCCTGCGTGCTGGTCAATATCCAGCGCGCCGGACCTTCCACCGGACTGCCGACCATGGTAGCCCAGGCGGATATTATGCAGGCCCGCTGGGGATCGCACGGCAGCTACGAGATCATTGCTGTGGTCCCGTCTTCAATCCAGGAGATGTTCGACCTGACGGTCCAGGCCTTTAACTTATCGGAAAAATACCGCGTCCCGGTGCTGGTTATGGCTGACGAGGCCATCGGGCATATGAGCGAGAAGCTGGTTATTCCGGAGATATCTCCCTCGCAAATAATAAACCGTAAGAAGCCTTCTGTCGATCCGGACAAGTACCGGCCTTACGTGGACTATGATAATGACCTGGTGCCCCCCATGGCCATTGCCGGTCAGGGATACCGGTTTCACACTACCGGTCTGACTCATGACGAACGAGGATATCCCATAATGACCGTGGAAACCCAGGACAAGCTGATCCGCCGGCTGGTGGACAAAATCCGCCTGAACCATAAGGATATTATTCGACTCAGGGAATTCCAGGTCGAGGATGCCGACATCATTCTCGTTTCTTACGGCATTTCCGCCCGTATATCGCAACTGGCGGTTGATCTGGCGAGAAAAGAAGGAATCAAAGCCGGCCTGGTCCAGTTATTGACTGTCTGGCCCTTTGCTGAAGAGCGTATTCGCGAGCTGGCCCGGCAGGCCCGCGCTTTTGTGGTTCCCGAACTTAATATGGGACAAATTGTCCTGGAAGTAGAGAGATGCGCCGGAGGTGTCAAGACGCTTTCAGTTCCCCATCCGGGAGGCACGGTGCATCAGCCTCAAGTTATCGTGGAAGCAATAAGGGAAGCTGCTAAATGACGACAACCTCACCCAGAATCGAAACTGATGTTGATATCGAGCCCTATTTAAGGTCCGACAGAATGCCTCATATCTTCTGTTCCGGCTGCGGAATAGGTCCCGCCATCGGGGCCTTCATCCGGGGTTTCCTGCGGGCAGGGATCGATCCGGATACTATCGCGTTTGTTTCCGGAATCGGCTGCAGCGGCAGGGCCGCCGGGTACGTCAAGCTGGACTCGTTCCATACCACTCACGGGCGGCCTTTGCCTTTCGCTACCGGATTGAAGCTGGCCAATCCGGCTTTAAATGTGGTGGTCTTCTCCGGCGACGGCGACCTGGCTACCATCGGCGGCAACCATTTAATGCATGCAGCCCGCCGGAATATGGATATGCTCTGCATTTGTATAAACAATTTTAACTACGGCATGACCGGCGGCCAGATGGGTTGCACAACTCCCTGGAATGCTCTGTCCACCACTTCCCCCTACGGCAATTTCGAGACACCAGCCAATCTGCCTTACCTGTTGGCTGCCTGTGGAGCCACCTATATCGCACGCTGGACTACTCTTCATCTGAGAGAGCTGGAAAGATCTGTGGCCGAGGCGATGTCCAGACACGGTTTTAGCTTTGTCGAGGTAGTAGCGCCCTGTCCGACTGTTTACGGGAGAATGAATAAAAGGCCCCGCGGACTGGATGAGATGCTGTATTATCAGCAAAAGAGCATTGTCCGCAATGGCGCCGATCCCAGAGAAGTTGGTATTCAACTGGATACTCCGATCATTGTGGGCAAGTTTTTAGAGACCAGCGCTCCTACTTATCAAGAGAGCCGGCAGCAGATACTGGATAAAGCCAGAGAGAAGGGGCGATTATAAGTTCTAAGTTTTAAGTTCTAAGTTTTAAGTTCCGGGGAAAAGGTGACAGGTTATATGAAATAAGTATTCAGGAAATGGCTGTATGCAGGATTATAAAAAACTGAATGTCTGGCAAAAAGCTCATTTATTGGCTGTTGATATATATCAAGCTACTAATTCTTTTCCCAGAAATGAATTATTCGGCATTACATCACAAATTCGAAGAGCCAGTGTTTCGATTCCTGCTAACATTGCAGAAGGGTGTGGGAGAGGGAGTAATGCAGAATTGAGCCGTTTCCTTGAGTTTTCACCTGGTTCTGCTAATGAACTCGAATAGCAGCTATTATTATCTAATGAACTCAAATATTTAAAAATAGAAGATTATAAGCGGCTGGATATGCAGACAAATGAAGTTAAAAGTATGCTTATCACTTTTATTAAAAAATTAAATAATTAAAATCATCCTTACCCGAACCTAAAACTTAAAACTGGAGGTTACCTTGGGCAGACGGGAACTAAGAATAGCGGGATTCGGCGGGCAGGGAGTTGTCCTGGCCGGTAATATCGTCGGCCAGGCCGTGGCCGTTTATGATAAACAATATGCCGCTTTTACCCAGAACTACGGGCCCGAAGCGCGCGGCGGTTCCTGCACGGCGGAAGTGGTGGCGGCTGAGGAGCCGATCGGTTATCCTTATCTTACCAATCCAAATATGGTCGTGGCTTTATCCCAGGATGCCTATAACAAGTACGGCAAGGGGCTTCCTCCGGAGACCTTGCTCATCGTCGATCCCGACCTCGTGAAGCCCGACGCGGCTGACAGCCATCCATATCTGACAGTTCCTTCCAACCGTATGGCCAGGGAGATGGGCAGGGTAGTTGTCGCCAATATTATATTACTGGGTTTTATCGCAGCCGTCAGCGACTTCGTCTCGGCGGAGGCGCTCCGGAATTCGGTATTAGCCACGGTCCCCAAAGGGACCGGAGAATTTAACATGAAAGCTTTCGAGCTGGGTTACAAGTACGGGCAGGACAATGGCAAAGGGAGAGGCAGCGCTGATGACTAAGGGGGTTTCGGTAGTCGGGTCCGGGATAATGGCTGCCCAGTGCGCTCTGACTCTGGCTGAAATGGGAATCGATGTCTCTTTGATCACCCCTTCACCGTCCCTGGACCTTGACAGGCCAGATCATCCGATCGCTCCTTCCCATGAACTGCTGCATGTCTGGCCGCTCCTGTTGAGGGCTGCCAGCCATTCCCGCGTTAAGCTGTATACTAACTGCCGGATCAGGAATGTCACCGGAAAGCCCGGCAAATTCAATATTAAAGCAGGGATAAAACCCCGCTATATAAAGGAAGACTTATGTACCGGCTGCGGCAAATGTGAAGAAGAATGCTCGGTTAAGGTACAGGTCAGCATCAACGGGCATAAATATACCCGCAGCGCCATCCATTCTCCGATACCCGGATTGAAAACAGTCCCCTCAGCCTATTGTATCGATAAAGATGGAATTTCCCCCTGCCGCGCCAATTGTCCCCTGGGTATTAATGTGCAGGGCTATATCGCTCTGATAGGAAAGGGCAAAATTGACAAGGCCCTGGCTTTGATAAATGATGTCGCCCCGATGGCGGGGGTGCTGGGACGTTTATGCACCCATCCCTGTGAGACTAAATGCACTCGAGGTCAAGTCGACAGCCCCGTATTTATCCAGTCGCTGCACCGCTATGCCTCTGATAAAGCATCCGGCGGAATAAAATATGCCCGTAAAGCACCCGAAGGGTCGCGAAAAGAGAAGATTGCCATCATCGGTTCGGGCCCGGCCGGACTTACGGCGGCCTGGGAGCTGGCGAGGCGGGGCTACCGCCCAACCATTTTTGAGTCCCACGCGGTTATCGGCGGCATGCTGGCCACCGGGATTCCCCGGTTCCGCCTTCCACGGGAAATCCGGGAAAAGGAAGTGGAAGCTATTCTTTCTCTTGGGGTAGATATAAAGACCGGAGTCACCGTCGGCAGGGATGTAACTTATGCCGATTTGATTGATCGCGGCTACAAGGCGTTCTTCCTGGCTATCGGCGCTCATCAGAACAACAAATTGAATATTCCAGGTGAAGACCTCAGCGGAGTGGTAGACTGTATCTCCCTGCTCTTTTCCCTGAACCTGAAGGTGGGAGCTTCCGTCGGTTCCAATATTGTGGTGGTCGGCGGAGGCAATAGCGCGGTCGATTCAGCCAGAAGCGCCAGGAGAGTCAGCAAAGGCGATGTGCGCATTCTCTGCGTAACCGACAAAATGACCGCTATTAAAGAAGAAGTGGATGAAGTCCAAAAGGAAGGCATCCCGATCGATTACAATGTCTCTGTCGTTGAGATACTGGGTGACGGCGAGAGAGTCACCGGCGTCCGCTGCCAGAAGGTAAAAAATGTTGTTTTTGATTCCGAAGGCAAGATCAGTATGGAATATATCCCCGACTCGGAATTCATTCTCAAAGCGGACCATGTTGTCATAGCTATCGGCCAGACGCCCAACTCATCGGTATTGAATATCAGGAACCTCAAACTCGGCCGCAATGCTGTTATCACTGTGGATCCTTTGACCCTGATGACCAGCATCCCCGGCATTTTTGCCGGAGGCGATGCCGTCACGGGATCGAATAATGTGGTCAGCGCCATGGCGGCCGGTCTTAAGGTCGCCGAATCCATTGACAGATATATCAAAGGCCAGGACCTGGCAAGAGGCCGCACACTGGAAGCCCCGCAGGCTGTCGAGATCAATGTCGAGGACCGAAAAGCGACGTCACATAAAAGAGCCCGAATGCCGGCCTTACCACTATTGAAGCGGAAGGGCAACTATGAGGAAACAAATCTGGGCCTGCCGGAGGAAATAGCCGCTCGGGAAGCCGGGCGCTGCCTGAATTGCGCTATCTGCTGCGAATGCATGGAGTGCGAGCAGGTCTGTGAGCTAAAAGCCGTTTTTCATCAGGACAGCGCCAGATCGATAGAGATTGAAGCCGAGAGGATAGTGAATTTCGTTTCCCCGGCACAGAATATATCTGAAATCAAAAAGCCCGGTATTTATAACATTGAATATGCCGATGATGGTGTAGCTTCCGAGCTGGCGCGGGCTTCGTCAGTGGCGTTGTCGGTGGCGATCGATCTGAATCTCAAGGAATCCGACAAAAGAGAGCCGGCGGTGGTACCGAAGAACGGGCAGTCCCGGTTTGCAGTAGATGGGCAAGCAGAACGAACAGCCCTCTTCCTTTGCCGCTGCGGCGACAGCATCAGTTCTGTGATAGATTTCTCCAGGGTAGCCCGTGAGATTGCCGGATTACCGGGTGTCCACAGTATCAGGGAGATTGCTCAGTCATGTACTGAAGAAGGCGCCCGGGAAATTAAAGATTATATCGAAAAGCATCAGATCAACCATGTCGTGCTGGCAGCCTGCCGCTGCTGTAATCTGGACCAGATCTGTTTTAGCTGTACCGACCGCCGGGTGATGTGCCAGAATAACCTGCTGTCCGACCTGCCTTCCGGTGCTAATATTGAGTTTACCAATATCCGGGAGCAGTGCGCCTGGGTACATAAAGATGATCCTGAAGGGGCTACCGAAAAAGCGGTCGGTCTGATCTCCACCGGCATAGCCCGGGCGCAGAAGCTGCTGCCCGCGATTTATGAAGCCCGGACTGTCAATAACAAGGTCCTGATTATCGGCACAGGGCTTTCCAGCCTGGTTGCTTCCGAGAACCTTGCCGCGCAGGGATACCCGATTGTTTTTATCTCCAGCATAGAAGCCGGCGACTTCAAGTCGCTGCGTATTGGGACTCCGGCCCAGCGGGAGCATATTCTCAGCGCAGCCGGCCAACTGGCCAGGCAGTGTATTCCCATCAACCCGTGGCCTGAGTATATGGAGTTGAACGGCGCGCCAGGCAGATATGAAGCCGTGGTTAGATACGGGGCCAGGACCGAACGCATCGAAGCCGGTGTGGTTATTCTGGACCTGTTGAATGCCGGAAAAGAGCCGCTGGACATCCTGGCTAACAGCAATCTGATAAGCCGGGTCATGGCGCGCCAGCATCACTTTGGACGGGTATCCAGCCTTGACTCCTGCCTGGCGCACTCATTTACAGTCAGGGAGACCGCCGGGATTTTTATTATCGTTCCTTCCGGCTCACCGTCGATTGATCAACAGATCACCATGGGCGAAGCGGCTGCGGCCAGAGCTTCAGCCTATTTGAGACAGGAAGCTTTCCAGCCTCGATCCAGCTCGGTCGTTATTAACTCCCGTTTCTGCCGCGGATGCGGGGACTGCACCCGGCTTTGCCCGTATATCGAGATAAAGCCCGGTGCTGAAGGGATTATGTCCGCAGAGGTCGACCCGGCGCTATGTTTCGGCTGCGGGGCCTGTATCTCTGTTTGCCCGACCGGCGCCATCACCCAGCCGCTTCAGAGCGAGAGGGGAATCACCGCCGCCCTGGAGTCTATTTTGAAAAGAACTGGGAGTGTGAGTGAAGCGGAATGAGCAAGAACAATACCAGCATCGTGGTTTTTGCCTGCAACTGGGATGGTTTGAGCTGTATCGAGGACGCAGCTCAAAAGCGGCTGACCTTTCCTTCCTGCGTTAATATTGTCCGGGTTAGCTGCCTGTCGCGGGTGCATACGGGATTTATGCTTAAAGCTCTTGAAATGGGCGCCGACGGTGTCATGCTGCTGGGCTGTGATCCCCGGAGCTGCCATTTCGGCATTGAGGAAAAGCTGGTCGATCAGAATTTCGAAAAAGCCCGGAGCATAATGAGGCTACTCGGATTGAAGGAAGAGAGACTGGTTCTTGTACGGCTGCCTCACGGAGACAGCGCCTCTTTTATCAAGCGTGTGACTGATTTTGCGGACCAGTTCGATAAACTCGATATTGTTAAATTTTGAGGTAGTATATAAAATTGTCTAACCTGGAACATGAAATTAGAGATTCTAAAGTCAGGCTGTGCCTGGACTGCGGCAAATGCACCGCGGTCTGCCCGGTAGCCCGGTATAACAGTGATTTTAATCCCCGGCTTATCATTCAGAAAATGCTGAGCGGACAATCCGGCAGCATCGATGAGGCGGTCTGGTACTGTCTTAACTGCCAGATGTGCTATGAACGCTGCAACTACCGGGTCAAATTTCCTGAATTCATTACCGCGCTACGGGCGGAGTCGGTGAATAAGGGAGTTCAGGTTCAATGCAGTCACGGCGGGATGCTCCAGGCCACAATGCGCATGATGTCGCACCGGGATGTCAAACAGGAGAGGCTCGAATGGCTTCCCGATGACATTGTTCTGACCGAGCAGTCCGATACCCGTTTCTTTGTCGGCTGTGCCCCGTATTTTGATGTTATCTTTGATGATCTGGGAGTCAAAACCCTGGACGGCGTCATTGGTGCCCTTCGTTTATTGAATAAAGCCGGAATATCCTTTAATCTTCTGGCAAACGAGCGCTGCTGCGGCCGGGACCTTCTTCTCCAGGGAGATAAAGAGGGTTTTCTGTCCCTGGCGCGTATGAATATGGACGAGTTCTCCCACCACGGCGTTAAGAAGATTATCACTTACTGTCCTGAATGCTATGCCTGTTTGAAACTGGAATACCCCAGGGCACTGCCGGGTAATAGCGGAATTGAAATCGTAAGCCTGGTTGAGTTGATAGCGCCCCTGGTCAAGGATAAAAAGCTGGCCCTGGACGGTTCGACCCTGCAGGTTACCTATCATGATCCCTGTACGCTGGGACGGACCTTCAGGTTATTTGATGAGCCCCGCCAGATGCTGGCAGGGATACCGGGTGTAAGCCTGGTAGAAATGGAGCACAACCGGGAGAATTCCCTGTGCTGCGGCGCCAATCCC
>JAQULX010000047.1 GCA_028718465.1 Dehalococcoidales bacterium
CCCCTGCCCCGGCGCCCACATCTCGATATCATAAGTCCTGGCTGAAGAGAAGCCCATATCGGAGGTGTTCAATAGTTTCACGCGGTGGGGAAGGCCGAGCTTCCGGCAGATATCTTCAGCGTCCCCGACCATTTTCTCTAGCTCATCTATGGATGTATCCGGGGTGGTCAGTTTATACATTTCCACCTTATCGAACTGGTGCCCGCGCTTGATGCCTCGGGTGTCCTTCCCGGCCGACATCTTTTCCCGGCGGAAACAGGCGGTGTAGGCCACGTAATACAGGGGAAGCGCGTCTGCCGGCAGGATTTCATCGCCGTGCAGGCTGGTTATCGGCACTTCGGCGGTCGGCACGAACCAGTAGTCCTCTTCAGCGTCATGATACAGGTTGTCGGCAAACTTGGGCAGGTTGCCGGAAGCCTGCATGGTCTCTCTCTTGACCATGAACGGCAGGTAGACCTCTTTATAGTTGTGCTGGAAGGTATGAGTGTCCAGGAAGAAGCTGATCAGTCCCCTCTGGAGCCTGGCCCCCCATCCGTTCAGGATGTAAAACCGGGTCCCCGATATTTTGACACCGCGGTCAAAATCAATTATGCCCAGCTTCTCTCCCAGTTCCCAGTGGGCCAGTGGCTTGAAATCGGGCGCCGGCGGCTCGCCGGTAGTGCGGACGATCACGTTATCTTCTTCGCTGGATCCCACCGGCACCGAAGCATCGGGCATATTGGGCACGCGCAGCAGTAGGTCCTTCAGTTTCTCGTCCAGCGCATTCGTTTCCGATTCCAGGGCGTTTATCCGATCTCTCAGGCTGCGGCCTTCTTCAGGAGACATCTTCCCGCCTTTGCGGGCATGGCGCATCTCTTCCAGTGCCGTCATTTTCTGGCGGCGCTCCTGATCAAGCCGGATTATCTCGTCAATATCGGCTGTATCCTTGCGGTGCGCCAGAGATTCTCGCACCAGGTCGGGATTATCGCGTATTAATTTGATGTCGAACATTATTCGCTCCTTCTGCCTCTCCTGTTATTGTTCCGTTTTTTCCCGCAGCGCCGGGAATAGAATTACTTCCCGGATAGACTGCTGGTTGGTCAAAAGCATCACCAGCCGGTCTATTCCAACTCCCAGGCCGCCGGTGGGAGGCATGCCGTGTTCCATGGCCAGGACAAAGTCCTCATCCAGGTTCTGGGCTTCCTGGTCTCCGGCAGCCCGCTCTTCCATCTGGTTCATAAAACGCTGCCGCTGGTCCAGAGGATCGTTTAGCTCGGTGAAGGCATTGGCGATTTCCATTCCCCCGATATAAGCCTCGAAACGTTCCACCACGTTCTCTTTCCCCGGCTTCTTTTTTGCCAGGGGCGACAGCTCAATCGGGTAATCATAAAGTATGGTCGGCTGTATCATATTGGGATCGATATAGGTCGAAATCAGCTCATCGATCAGCTTGCCGCGCCCCTTGTTGGTATCGAACTGCATCCCCCGGCGGAGCATCTCCGCTTTTAAAGATTCGGTATCGGGGAACTGGTCGTAGTCCAGGCCGGCATATTCTATTACTGCCTGGCGCAGCTCCATCCGTTTCCAGGGCGGAGTAAAATCGATGACCTGACCGTTGTATTCCACTTTCAGGGTGCCGAGGACCTTCCGGCAGACCGTGGAAATCATGTCTTCCAGCATGTTCATCACGTCCCGGTAGTCCGCATAGGCTTCGTATGATTCGAGCATCGTGAACTCGGGATTGTGCTTGAAATCGATGCCTTCGTTGCGGAAGATGCGCCCGATCTCATATACCTTATCGAATCCGCCGATTATCAGTCTCTTGAGATGCAGTTCCAGCGCGATGCGTAGATAGAAGTCCCGGTCCAGCGCATTGTGATGGGTGATAAACGGCCGCGCCGAAGCTCCTCCGGCTTCCGGCTGGAGTACCGGGGTCTCCACTTCTAGGAAATCGCAGCCGTTCAAATATTCCCTTACCTGGCTGATTATCTTGCTTCTCGTGGCAAAAGTGTTCTTTACGTCTGGATTGGATATCAAATCAAGATAGCGCTGGCGGTAGCGTTTTTCAACATCTACCAGCCCGTGCCATTTTTCCGGTAGAGGCTGGATTGCCTTGGCCAGCAGGGTATAGTCGTCGACTTCAACGGTGGGTTCTCCAGTGCGGGTAAGAAACAGTTTGCCCCTGGCGCCGATGATATCCCCGATATCAATTTGCTTCAGGGAATTGTATTTCTTTTCTCCCAGGTTATTTATCCGGAAGAAAAGTTGTAATTTGCCGCTTCCATCGCGCAGGTCCATGAAAGCAGTTTTACCCATTCCGCGTTTGGACATAATCCGTCCGGCTACATCGACGCGGAAATCGTCGCTTTGCAGATTTTCCTTATTCCGGTTGACTATCTCCAGGGCCTGCTGCGTGGTGTGAGTGCGGTGATAACCGTAGGGAAAAGGTTCGATGCCGGCTGAACGCAAGGCTGCCAGCTTGTCCAGCTTTTGCCGGGTAATTTCATCAATTATGGGTGACATTAAGGCGCTCTTTCTATTTCGTATTTATTTTTATCGCCCCTCTCCCCTGCCTTCTTTATTCCGCCGCGGCTCTCGGATGGCGGGCATCCTCTGGGGATCACACAAAGGCGTCGAAAGGGCCGGGAGAGTGTGCTTGAATCCTCTCTCTTTATGCGCTAATTATAACCTGTCTATGAGTTTACAGTAAAGCCATCTCATCCATCACCCCCGGGCCTTCCCGCTTCAGGAATCCCAGGTAGCCCAGGATATTATTTCGCATGAAAAACAGGTTGGCATCAAGTTGGTCGGGAGATTGCCGGTAAACCGTCTCTCTGGTATTGCCCAGAGTCATTATCTCTTCGCCTATTCTGTCCACATCCGGATTATCCAGATGCTTTGAAATTACCCTGCCCCAGAAAACCATTTGCTCTTTGATCTTTTGCAAACGGAATATGGCGTCTGGCGAATGACCGAAATGAGAATAATATATATCTTTCGGGTGGGCCGCCAGCATTTTGTTTACCGAGAGCAAAGACTGTCTTAAATCGAAAGGCGGCGGGCTGGCAGGCCCCGATATATCTGTATCTGGAAAATAGACCCCGGCCGATTCTCCGGAGAACAACTTGCCTCTTTCCCGGTCGAGAAAACTCAGGTGGTGCGAGGCGTGTCCGGGAGTCAGCAGCGTTTCGAACCGGAATCCCCCGAGATCGATGATCATCCCTTCACGGGCTTCGATTATCCTGGCCTCATCCGCCGGTTCCGGCTGCCCGTATGACCGGGCGACTTTATCCAGGACCTGCAGGCTGCCTTCCCAGAGCTTTTCCGGCCGGACCAGGTGCTGTTTGCCTTTCTCATGGACTATTGCCCGGGCATTAGGCATGTTTTTTAACGCCGTGCCGATACCCCCGGTATGGTCCAGGTGGACATGGGTAGACATAATATAGTCGACCTCTTCCGGTTTGATATTCAGCTCGGCTAAAGCGGCTGAGAGGGTTTCCTGGGCTGATTCAGGGCCGACATCCACCAGGGCTGTTTTTTCCGACCGGATGACATATACGCCCAAAATTTCTTCGAATCCCGGAATGTCCGGCGCGGCATCGATCAGGCTGACGCCGGGCTCTATTTTCTTGATTCTCAATTAAGTCCCTTTTCCGGCTACAAAAGCCGCCAGGTCGGCCAGACGGCAGCTGTAGCCCCATTCATTGTCATACCATGAGATAACCTTGACCATATTGCCGCCGATTGCCATAGTGCTTAGAGAATCAACAGTGGAGCTGGCGTTATTCCCCTTGAAATCAACACTGACCAGCTCCGCTTCGCAGAAGGCCAGAATTCCTTTCATCGGGCCTTCGGATGCCGCTTTCAAAGCTGCGTTGACTTGCTCTGCGGACGCCTCGCGGCTTAGCTCGACCACCAGGTCGACCACTGAGACAGTTGGGGTAGGTACCCGGATGGCAAAGCCGTGCAGCTTTCCTTTAAGTTCCGGCAAGACCAGGGAAATTGCCTTGGCCGCCCCGGTGGTGGTAGGTATCATGCTCAGTGCGGCTGAGCGGGCGCGGCGCAGGTCTTTGTGCTGCTGGTCCAGTATCCTCTGATCGTTGGTATAAGCGTGGATGGTGGTCATCAAACCCTTGACGATGCCGAAATTCTGCTGCAAAACTTTGGCCACTGGAGCCAGGCAGTTCGTAGTGCAGGAAGCATTCGAGATGATGTGATGATTCTGAGAATCATATTTTTCTTCATTGACCCCCAGAACGATGGTGATATCTTCCCCCTTTGCCGGCGCTGAAATCAGGACTTTCTTTGCTCCGCCCTTCATGTGCGCCGCCGCTTTAGAGGCATCGGTGAAGAGACCGGTGGACTCGATAACAATCTCTATCCCCAGTTCCTTCCATTTGATGTTGGCCGGGTCGCGTTCGGCCAGTACCTTGATTTCTTTCCCATCTATCTGAATGGCCCCATCCGCAGATTTTACTTCTCCGGGATAAGCGCCGTAGCTGGAGTCCCATTTAAATAAGTGGGCGTTGGTCGCGGTGTCCGTCAGGTCATTGACGGCCGTTACCTCCAGTTTGCCCTTGTGATACTGGTTGATTGCTCTCAGTGTCAACCTTCCGACTCTACCAAAACCATTGATGCCGACTTTTACCGCCATTGTTCAAGTGCCTCCTTAAGTATAGGAATATTTCTAACTATCATACCATGCTTTATTGCCGGGATACACCGGTCCGGCCCATGCGCAGAGTCTTTTCATATTCCCAGAAAAAACATTTTCCCCGCCTTGATGCCTGGCTCTACCGCATTCATCTTTAGCCCCGCTTGATGCCACTGAGTCACATGTAGGGGCGGATCTCGGATCCGCCCGCCTGAACCATCCTACCCCTTCTCTCCTGTCATGCTGGAGCCCTCGAAAGGATACCTTAATACCTTCGCCGAAGGCGAGACGGAATAGAGGTAGCCCCTCGGAGAGCTTGGAAATATATCATTCCTTCTCTTTTCAAGCCCAAGCCAATAATTGTCATGCTGGAGGCCTCGGGTGGCGAGGCCGAAGCATCTCAGGGTGGGGTGGCCTCCCTTTCCTTAATCATTAATCAGTGGGCCATGAGCCAGGGCCGGTTGAGCCCCGGCCGAGCAAGCCCCGGTCATCTTACCTACTTGCGCAGGCCGCGGGTGACCCGGCCCTGGCTACCACAGCCGTGAGATGAGTCAATCAGTATTCCGATCCCCTCCCCGCATTTGCCTGCCGGGGCATCTCAACACAATCTCTTGTAGAATACCCTGCCGTCCTGGATAAGCCGGACCAGCTTCCCGTCATACGCCAGCTCTTCCAGAATGGCTACTGTCTGCATCAACGCAAAGCGCTTGTCTATGCTCCTGAGGCGGGTCCAGACGATGGTCCTGTACCTGGGAATCCAGGGGAGTGATCTGGCTACATCATAAGCTGTCCGGGGTTGAAGATCATTTTCGAAAAATTTCCAGGCCAGCGCAATTTTGCTGCGGTAGCGCTCAATAATATCTGCAATCCTTTCTCTGTAGCCTGTAAATACTTGCTCATGACCGGGCAGTACCAGGTCAATGTCCATTTGCCGCAGGACTTCCAGTGATTTCAGGTATTGCTGCAAGGGATTTACCATATGCTGTATATGCCCTGCCGCATTCGTCAGAATAGTCGGCAGAAGCGTATCGCCGGAGAAAAGGAATTTCGTCCTGGGTTCATAAAGCGCAATGTGCCCCGGGGTATGCCCCGGAGTGGGCACTACCTTCAGGATATAATCGCCGACCTCGATTTCCTCGTTGCCCTCAAGCAGAATGTCCGGGGATACCGGAGGCTCCTGGATCGAAAAAAAGTCCCTGGCGCCGAGTTCAGATTCCGGTATACCGTGGTTTGTTAAAAATTTGTCCGTCTCTTCCCAGTAGCTGTTATTCCCGTTGTAAAGGACTTTTATCAGTTCTATCTCACCGCGGTGAATATATATGCTGGCGTTGTTCGATTTTTTAAATTTGTTGATTATTCCTAGATGGTCGATGTGGCAGTGCGTCAGTATTACTTTTTTAATGTCGAAGAAATCGATGGAGGCTTCAGCCAGTTGCCTCCGCAGGGAGTTCTCCGGCTCCGGAGCGTCCCAGCCGGTATCGATGATGGCGTACCTGTCCTTATCGCGGATGAGATAGGTATTGACGGAGCCGGAACCGAACCCTTTCAGGCTAAGCGTAATTTGATAGATCCCTGGTAGTACTTCTTTCATGAGTGTTCAGGCAGCCTGACTGTAAATATGAATGCCGTCATGTATATTCAGTTCGAGTTTATGGTTGAATCGCAGCGATTCCAGGTGGGCGATAGCTTGTAATACGGCAAAGCGCTTGTCCCAGCCGGTCAGGCTGTCCCAGATATTCGTTTTGGTCCTGGGAGACCAGGCCAGGATGCGGGATACCTCGTAGGCTGTTTTGGGATTCTTGTCCCTGAAAGCATTCAGGATTTCAGCGGACTTTTTCTCATGGTGCCGGATTATTTCATCTATTCTGTCCCGGTGTCCGGAAAAAACGTGCTCATGCCCGGGTAAAATCAGGTCGATGTCCATCTCTCTCAAAGTGAGCAGCGACTTCAGATACTGCTCTAAAGGGAACCGGATGTGCTGGACATGAAGCGCCGCGTTTGTATCGATACTGGGCAGCAGAGTGTCGCCGGAAAACAGGAACTTTTTGTCCGGCTCATACAGTACGATGCCTCCCGGTGTATGCCCGGGTGTATTGACCACTCTCAGGGTATATCGACCGACCGGAATCTCTTCTCCTCCATGCAGCAGCACATCGGGTACCGCTTCAGACAGATTGTCATTTAACGGAAGCAGGATTTCCGGCGGAGTCAATTCGCTTTCGGGGAATCCGTGGCTCTTTAGAAAGCTGTCGGTCATAGGTATGAAATTGTCGGTGTCCGTAAACCTGACATTGATAAGTTCCATCTCGTTCGCATGAATATAGATCTTCGTATTTTGCCTGCGCTTGTATTTGACTATCATCCCGAAATGGTCGATATGGCAGTGGGTGACAATGACCTGGGTAATATCGGAAACACATGCCCCGATCTCTGCCAGTTGCTGCTCCATGGACTCTACAGACTCCGGCGAGTCCCAACCTGTATCGATGCTGGTGTAGCCGTTATCGGTTTTAATGAGGTAAGTATTAACGGAGCCGGGATTAAACCCGGACAGGGTTAAAGTCATCTGAAAAACATTAGGTAAAACTTCTTTCATTCCAAAATTCAGCTTTCGGGCTCGTACCTGTCATTGCGATTTGCCGGTTGCCCTCCGGCAGCTCGGGGATTCCTCGCCTGTCATCCTTGGAGGCCTCACTCCTTAATTTCGCTCTGGTGACTATCAGGCGGCTGGCAGGGCTCTTCAGGATGCCCTGTTGCCCCGAAGAACGTCCGGGCGGGATGGGTAACAGGCTCATGGATTCATTCGGGCATTATATTAATTCGCAATGACGTGATGGAAAGCCATTATCCTTTCAAATTATAAAATGCCTGCATACCGGCGTATTTCGCGCTTGGTTTCAGCTCATCTTCGATCCGCAGGAGCCGGTTATATTTGGCTACCCTTTCTGAGCGGCACGGAGCGCCGGCTTTGATAAACCCGGTATTAAACGCTACCGCCAGGTCGGCGATCGTAGTGTCTTCCGTTTCTCCTGACCGGTGACTGATGATAGCTGTCCAGCTATTTTCCTGGGCCATGCGGATCGCCTCTATTGTTTCGGTCAGGCTGCCGATCTGGTTCAGCTTGATCAGAATGGAATTGGAAGCTTTCTTTTCTATTCCCATTTCCAACCGCTTTACATTGGTCACATAAAGATCGTCACCCACAAGCTGGACTTTGTTCCCTATTTTCGAAGTCAACAGTTGCCAGCCCTCCCAGTCATCTTCCGCCATGCCGTCCTCGATGCTGATAATGGGATACTCTGAAGTCCACCTGCTGTAAAATTCGACCATCTCCTGGCTGTTAAAGGTCTTGCCCTCTTTGGCCAGCTTGTATCGGCTATCTTCATAGAACTCGCTGGAAGCCGGATCAAGCGCAATAAAACAGTCCTTGCCCGGCTGGTAGTTGGCTTTCTCGATGGCCGTTAAAATGGCTTCGATGGCCTGGCTGTTGGATTCCAGCGACGGGGCAAACCCTCCCTCGTCCCCGACGTTGGTATTGTGGCCTTTTTCCTTCAATACCTTTTTAAGCTGCTGGTAGATTTCCGCGCACATTTGCAGGGCATGCTTGAAGTTCTCAGCCCCGGTCGGCATGATCATAAACTCCTGGAGGTCGGTAGAGTTCGAAGCATGCTTCCCGCCGTTCAGAATATTCATCATCGGCACCGGCAGTGTGCAGGCGCCTACCCCTCCCAGATAGCGGTAAAGCGGCATTCCCAGCGATTTGGCGGCGGCGTCTGCCACTGCCAGGGAGACCCCCAGAATAGCGTTGGCTCCCAGGTTGGACTTGTTCGGCGTGCCGTCCATGTCGATAATACTCCGGTCGATAGAGATCTGGTCGGTTGCCTTCATGCCGCAGACCAGGGGAGCGATATGCTGGTTGACGTTGTTAACTGCCTTTTTCACTCCCAGGCCGTTATACCTGGCGGCATCTCCATCTCTGATTTCTACAGCCTCATATTTTCCGGTGCTGGCTCCTGAAGGAACGGCAGCCGTGCCTCGCGTTCCATCCTCCAGCACCACTTCCGCTTGTAGTGTGGGGTTGCCGCGGGAGTCTAGAATTTCTCTGGCGTATACCGATTTAATTACAGACATATCTTCTCCTGGATTTAAAATACAAAAATCTTGATTATATTTGATTTATTACTTGCCTCTTTAATCCCCGGCCATCTCAATTGCCAGGTTTACCGCTTCTACAGGGTCTTCCATGAAAATGATCGAGCTGTCGGGCTGGTTCTTCCGGGAAATGGACCAGGTATCCAGGCCGATTACCGGTATGCCGTTCTTTAAAGCGAAACTGATCTCGGAAAGGGTCCCGTAGCCTCCCCCTATAGCGATGACTGCCTGGGACGATTTAACCACAATAATATTCCTGGCGGAACCGAGACCGGTAACCACAGGGATCAGGACATGGGGATTGGTGGTTTTCCGGTTGTCTCCGGGCAGGATGCCGACTGTGATCCCTCCCTCGGATACCGCCCCCCGGCAGGCGGCTTCCATTACTCCGCCTTCTCCCCCGCAAACCAGGATGGCCCCCTGCCTGGCAATCTCCCTCCCCACCGTTTCGGCTGTACGGGCTTCCTCATCCGTACAGGGATAACCGCCTATTACGGCAATAAATTTTCCATTGCTCTTCCTCATCAGCGTCTCCCGTTCCAGTTTGGATTATAACATGCTTCCCGGTACTATCCAACGGGCGCCGAGGCCTGGAACTTTTTCTTGTCAGCCTTGCAGAGAATTTGTATTACATGGCGGCCGGTCATCAGCCCGGTCGGCAGGCCCCGGCCCGGGACCACCCACTGCCCGACCATATAAAAATTGCTCAGGCCGGGTAAATTCTTTTTCATTTGCAGGGTCATGTTCTGGGCAGTCATCAGAAAACCTTCATAGCTGCCCTGCCAGTTTCCTGTATAGCGGTGGAAAGTAACCGGCGTGGCTACATCCCACATCTCCAGTTGATTGGCCAGTCCCGGGAAGCGCCTGTTGAGGGCGGATACAACAGCCACCGCTATTCTTTCCTTTTCCGCTTTGTAGGCTTCCGGATTTTTGCTCAATTCTTCCCAAAATGCGAAATCGGATTCGAACATCACCGTTAGAGACGTTTTCCCATCCGGGGCCAGCGACTGGTCGAAATTATAAATATGAACGCTTAATCTTTTGTGCTCTTTATCCCCTATCTTCAAGGGATTTTCCAGCGGTATTACCAGCCCGGCAATCGTCTCGGGAACATCCGTGAAAGAGCGTTTTACCCCCAGTCCGATGTAGACCAGAGGTTTGAAGAGCGGCATTTTATAATAGCCGCGAATTGTATCATCTACATACCTGCCTCCCAGCATCTCCCAGATTGTGGTACGTCCGTCCGCCGCCGAAACAACGTAGTCTGCCCGGTATTCTTCTCCATTCTCCAGCTTCACCCCGACCGCCCGGTCGCTCTCCACCAGAATTTCCCGGACTCTCGACCCGTAGGAAATTGTTCCTCCCAGCGCATGATAGCGCTTCTCCATGGACAGGGCCAGCGCCGTAGAACCGCCGATAACATATCCGGCGTTCTTCTTGTCCATCCAGGCCAGGGTCAGCAGCATAAATACCGAGGAGAAGTCCTCCGGCCAGATCATCCGCCAGGCTTCACGCAGCGCTGAATTCCAGAAGCGCCGGGAAAACTCTTTCATGCTCAATTTGCCCCATTTCTGGAATTCTCCCATAAAGGGGGCCATTTTCGAGAGCATCCTGACTTTATCTATGGGGCTGAGCAGCTCCGGGGCTTTGTCATCCGGTATATCGAACCCGGCGAAATGGCGGATTGCCCGGGTAAATTCCTCGATAAAGGATGAATCTTCGGGAGCGATTTCTTTAAAGTGCTTTTCCAGGCGGTCGACATCGGTGTAGAAAATGACGGTTTTGCCGTCTGTGGTCTCCACCCTGGTGAATTGTTCCATGTCAATCACTTTTTCCCCTTGCAGAGCCCCCACTTCCTGCCACATATGATAATAGCTGGATTTGGGTGAGGTGCCGACCAGCCAGTGCAGGCAGCCGTCAATAACATACCCTTTTCTTTCCCAGGAGGTGCAAAGGCCGCCGGGCCTGGTATGCATCTCAAAAATCCGCGTCTTATAGTCATTCATCTGCCCGTAGATTCCCGTGGTCAGTCCGGCTATCCCTGCCCCGATAATGATAATCGACTTTTCCGGCATATCATTCTCCTGCTTCCTCATACTGTTTTACAATTTCCTGGTTCCCCTGTCTCCCCGTATGAGCCCGATTCCTGACTCAGGACAATTATCGCTCTCCTTTCCCTGATCCAGCGTGTAGGGGCGGATCTCGGATCCGCCCGCCCAAACCCCTTCTCCTCCTGTCATCCTGGAATGGCCTCCTCACCCAGGATGCTTCGCTCCGCCATTATCTCCCTGTCATGCTGGAGGCCTCGAAAGGAATTCCTTAATACCCTCGCCGTAGGCGAGACGGGATAGCGGGTGCCCACTGGGCGCTCCGAAGCATCTCAGGGAGGGGTGGCCCCTCTCTTCTTCCTTAATCATTAATCTTTAATCATCACTCCATCCCCTTTCTCAACGAAGCAGGCCGCGGGTGACCCGTCACTGGCTACTGTAAGCGTAAAGTGAATTAATCATTAATCATCATTCCGCTCCCTTTCCCCAAACCATCCTCTGCCTTAATGCGTACTGAAATACCAGTAAGCCAGGTAACCCAGTCCGCCTAAAATGATCAGAGCTATCAGGATTTTGGGCAGGCAGCTTTTAATAATCTTTACTGCCACGAACAGGAGTATGAGAAGGACAACTATTCCAATTATAATGGTGATTGGTTCCATAACGTTTTCTCCGCAGGCTTTTGTTTATTATAATATAGCGGCTTCTTTTTGTGTACCGGTAGTCTCTTCTAATACAAGATGAGCCTGAAGGAGGTAATGATTTCTAATACAGGATGAGCCTCTGTAGATACAGCTCGTTTATGATTGGGACATGAGACTTAATATGAATGACGAGCAACTACAGACA